>QIBA01000067.1 GCA_003225175.1 Acidobacteriota bacterium | reverse complement strand
GCACCACCAGAACGAACCACGGATTCTATGCGGCTTGTGATGAGGGCTTCAATTAAACACAACAATTGAGAGAGCCCCGCTCAACGCCGGGGTTTTGTATCCCGTTCAGGACCAAATGGGGACAGCCTGAGAGCCTGTCGGAGATAGATTTTCTGAAACGAAGAATCAACAACTTGCAAGGAGCGCTGTGTCTGTAAGTTGTTGATTCCTGGTTCGGGAATCCTTCACTCCGACAGGCTCCTGACCTCCGCGATTATTTTTTCGTAGATGACGCAGTTTAGGCCGTCCCCAATTTCCCCGCGGGAACTGCCTCAGCCCAAGATGCGTAGATTTCGGCAACCCGCATCTTGCGGAGGAGGCTCACTTGTATCCGAAAAGATCGCTGCACATCTCCTTATTCTTAGTCTCTGTCCTTCTTGGCTCGACTGCCCAGGCGCAGTCGAACGAGCAATCCGACGCTCTCTTTAAGCGGTGCAGTCGCTCGACACCCAGCTCTTCGATGCCTACAACCACTGCGATCTCGCGAAGCTTGGCGGGATGGTGTCAGACGACCTGGAGTTCTATCACGACAAGACGGGGCTGTCGGTGGGTAAGGCGCCGTTTATCGCAGCCATCAAGCAGAACATCTGCGGCAAGCTGGAGCGAAGGCTGGTAGCGGGATCGCTCGAGGTGTATCCGCTCAAGGATTATGGCGCGGTGGAGAGACCGGCTATCGGCTTTCGGCCATCGGCTTTCGGCTAAACAACACCAAGAGTAACCCGAGCCACGAGGCTGCGAAGGCCGGGTGGCGCACGCTTAGGAAAGGGCAGCGGCTTTTGACGTTCGACCTGCGGTTCAGGGAAGGGCATCGGCTTCAGCCGTGCCGTTATGGGAATTATCTTTATCTTCGGCTTTAGCCGCTGAGGTAAAGGTTTTTGTTTCAGAATGAAACGCGAGACCTCAGGCGCTAAAGCGCAAAACAAAAAAGGCTTGCGCTGTGACGGCACGACTGAAGTCGTGCCCTTCCCTAGACCTCGTTCACTTCGAAAGCGAACGATTCCCGCTGCGGGCGGTGCATGTTTAGGTACCCCTCGCCTAACGGGCTAGTCATTTCATGCAAAAGGGGTCAGCATGCGCGTATGGCAACAAAACTCAGCTACGATTTCTTCATCCCTTCAGCGTTCAAGAGCGCCGATTTTTCGGCCGCGCTGCAAAAGCTCCTCGACACGCCCATGCATCAGCGCCGGGTTGATTACGGCGCGTTCTACTTCGACGTGTCAGACGCAGAAGCTCGAAACGGCCAGACGGTTGGACTGGTTTCGAGGCACCGGATGCGAAATCTGCCGCCGACCGGTGATTCGCGGACCGGCGCGCTTGATCGGCTCACTCTCTCGGATCACCAGAGCGTGGCGGAGCCTTGCGCCTTTCTTTATGACTCAGAATTGAACATTGTCGTGTTCCAACGGTCGCCTCATGTGAGCCACGCTGCGTTCGCCCGGCTCGTCAACTGGGCTGCGGACACTAGTTTCGTCTTCCTACCAGTTCTGAACGAAGATGCGATGACCCGTCTGGAGAAACTGCACAAGCCGCGACGGTTCGTCCTGACAGTCGCATCCCCGCAAGCTGCTGAATACTTTGACGATCTAGAGTCCGGCCTGAAAGGGCTGGCTCCTTTCCTCCGAGAGCTGGCGGGAGGGCGCGTCCGAATTGAGGTCGGCGTGCTTCCGAAATCTCACTACTTGTCCAAGGACGCCATCCTGCACACGGTCGGAGCTCTGCTCGATCGGCTGAACGATGAACACCTTGAGAAACTCGAAGTGGACGGCGAAGACGAGGCGGGAAACAACCACGTCGTGGATTTCATTGACGGCCAATTCAGAGGACATGAGGCGCTGGCCGCGACCGCGCCACGCCACACGGATATCGCCCTGTTGAAGGACTCAATCGGAAAAGCGTTCGACACCAGCCGTGTCTACCTCTCCACCCAACTCCGATCGCGCGCCGCTCAGCCAGTCGAACGGCACCAGGCGCAGAAGAAGGCTGCGACTCACGTTGATTGGGGCTTCAACAACAAAATCTCTTCCATGCCTGAGGGTAAGATCCTGCGCTTATGCCTGCTTAAGCCCGCGTTAGTGCACTGGAGTATTGATGGCTGGGCGACCTCGCATGATACGAATACCCGAGACACCGAGCCTGGCGACTACATCGTGGATTTGCCAACCAAGGACATGACCGCAGGCGACGAGATCTGCTTTACCTTTTACTGGCTCACAGAGAACAAGTGGGAGGGTGGGGACTACAAAATAACCGTTCATCCGCGGAGAGTACCAGAAGCGGAAGCCCTTGCGACGGACCTCGTTCCCGTTCATTTGGGCTGGCATAGCAATTCTCGCTTCGAGGAAGTGGGAAAGAGATAATTAAGAGTGAAGCGCAGTTCGCTGGTCCTGCGCAAACCAACCCCATCAATAGTTGACACGCTATTTGGTTCGATCCCCCTTTTCTCCCCCAAATCACTTTCCGAACAACATCTTTCCCCCTAAGCTTCCCTGATAGATGAGCGCGAGGACTGCGATCAGCGCACAAGCGAGATATGCGAAGCTGGGGGAAACCCCACGTTTGTGAATACTCCAGCGCCAGAGAGCGAGCACAACGAACAGCACGGCCGCCGAGGTTCCCAGCCATTGGTGCACGGTGATCAGGTTCGCTGGCAAAGCGGAGCCCAGCGCATGCTTCCACCACCATCCTGCCGCAGCAGTGAGTGGAGTAAGCAGCGCAGCGTACAGCACCATCCACCATGCCGCGTTGTGCAGGCTTTGACGCCGGAAGATGCGGCCGAGTACGTCGCTCAAAAAAGCTAAAGGCAGCAGTGCCGCGGTGAAGTTTACGAGAATCGGATGGAGCTGCTCGGGCTGCGTCGGGGGCGAGAATTCGAGGGTGGTAGCGCTCCGTTCACCTCCGGTGGTGGCCGCATTAGCATGCGGGCCCTGTTCCGCCGCTGTTTCCACCATCAACTTCGCCATCATGTTCGGATGCGGGCGGCAATGGTACGCAATTGCTCCCCCGTTTTTGGCGGTCATCTGCCATGAGCCGCCGGGAGCGATGAGTCCCGAATCGAAACTTCCGTCATCGGCAGTAACGGTATGGGAAAAGATGTCCTCGTTTTTCCACTCGACTGTCTCCCCAGTATTGACAGCCATTTGTGGCGGATCAAAATGCATCTGCCTGATGACGACGGTATGCTGTGCGCTGCTGGCAGGCTGAGCAGACTGGGCGCCAAGGGACACTGCAGAAAGAACGGCTACCGCCACTACCGTCAGGAGAAATCCGCGAGCCTGCAGTCGCGGCGGTGCCGTGGGTGAAGCGCTCAATTGATGCACTCGAAGCGCGCATTGCGATCGTTAGTCATGCTGCTGATTGCCGACTCCTGCTCGCCAATGTGGCAAAGCCCGGATTTTAGCTGCCACCCAATGACTGCTGCAGTTGCTGCGCATGTTGCATGTGTCCCTGCAACAGCGGAGCCGCACCTTCGAGCGCCGACTTCAGCTCGGCATTCTGGGCATTCGGAATCAGCGTCTTGGTTGCCGCGTCGATCACCGCCTGGTGATAAGCGACTTCGTGAGACGCATATTCCTTGTCAAAGGCCTTGCCTCGCAAGCCCCTGAGTTTCTTCGACTCATCCGCAGCCTGCTGCTTCAGTTGTTTCGACGTGTCGCTCGCTTCCGCAGTAACCCCCAACTTCTTGGCGAGATCGTTCACGGACTTCTCCAGGTTGGTGTGATCTGAAATCATCTGATTGGCGAATTCTTTTACCTGTGGATTCTTCGTCTTTTTCAAGGCGAGCTTCGCCTGATCCATGTCAATCTGGTTCGCGGCTTGAACGATCCCCACAATTTGAGGATCGGTAGGAGCCTGCGCGTAGGCCTTGAGAGTTCCCGCTCCCAATAGCACTGTGGATGTAAACACCGCTGCAAACCAAGTCTTATTGATGTTCAATTTTGTTCTCTCCCTTCGTAATCGAGTTTTGCGCATGTTACGGGCTGCTAGTCCAACGACTCTGACTAATTGAGTCGCGGCGAGTGGAAAGGTTACACAGACAGGTGAAGTTTTGCTGGGCTGGGTTCCGGGCAGCAACGCAAACAGCGCGTTTGCCAGGAGCCCCCGAGTCGGGCCGAGTGCCGCACTCTGCCTTGATTTTCGCAGGCGTGGCTTCAGGCGTGGCTTCGGTTCTGCCTTTTGTTTTGTCCGATGCCCAAGCTATGGAAACGGGGACAGAAGGGAAGTTATCACTCGTTGTCTGACGGTAGGCTCCCAAAACAGGAAACGTTTCGTCTCCCCGTTTCGCGGCAGAGCTCGCTTGCTGGCGAGAGGGCTATTCACCGGTGCTGTAAGCCGGTCTAAAGTTATTAGTAGGAAACGCCAGGTGTTTTGCTCAAGTAGACGTCCGTGTTTAATTGTTTCAACATGAAGTCCGCCACATCCTCCCGCGATATTTTGGCCTGAATGGACTTTTCAGAGGCGTCGAATCCACTACGGTAGATCCCGGTGCGTGGGCCATTTGTAAGTGCGCCAGGTCGCACGATTACCCACTCCAGATTGCTCTCCTTAATGAGCTTCTCCTGGACTTCTTTGTCTGCGAAAATGTTCCTCAGTAGGATAGGAATCAACAGGTAGTTATACAAAAATCCAAGTTGTCCTCTGCTGTCGCCAATGCCAAGGGAAGACTCACAAACGAAGCGCTTCACGCCCAGCTTTTCCATCGCTCGTACGATATTCTTCGTGCCTGCAGACAGCGTAGTTTTACGTCTGAAAAGCATGAGAATGGCGAGGAATGGGACGCCGATTCGGACGAGCCATCCTGCTGGCCCGAGCAGGTGGAATAATCTGGCAATGACCTGACAAAAGATCACAATGGCAATGAGGGGCATAGCCTTGACCCCGACACCGAGGGCTGATAGTGCGGCATCCTGGCCCCTCATCGCACTCTCCACCGAGTTGTACTCCAAAATGTCACCCACGACACGCAGGTTCGGGTGTGCGATCGATACCTGGGAAGGATCGCGTGCAAAGGCAGTCACCATGTGTTCCTGTTCGAGTGCCTGTTTAACCAGCGCTCGACCCGTTCCGCCAGTAGCTCCGAGTATGAGTAGATTCATGCTCCTCCTGTCGGCTGGGTAGACTCGAAGCGGCGGGGCAATCTCACACCCCAAAAGCCGGGGAAAGACGGGAGATTATCACAGTCTTCGGAGGATAAGCTCAGCTCCCAAAACAGGAAACGCTCCGCTTTTCCCCAGGTTTTTCCGAGGGTTTATCTGGCGAGTCTCTCGCTTCGATCCACTATCGTTCAGTCTGGTGGTTCTCATTCTGGTGACAGCCGGTCTAATGGCATGCTTCTGGCCGGCGCTCCGCGCCGCCTCGTTGAATCCCATGGTTGCGCTGCGGCATGAGTGACCCGACGGAAAGAACCCGCCTGCGACCTGTTCTGACCCTTCAACTAGCGAAGGGTGCGCCACCCGGGCGATTCACGCTGCACCGCGCGGGCGGCCGGCATGGATTGACTTCGAGCTTCAGCTCTCAGTAACATCGCGTTCCTAGCTCTCAACACGATCCTTCCAAAACGTAAAAGATAGTAGGGGAATTTCCATGCAGTGGGCCAAGAATCTTCTCTTCTTATTATTTTTGCTGGTCATCAGCGCTTCCGCACAAAACGCAAACACAGGTACGGTTTTCGGCATTATCAGCGATCCATCTGGCGCCGTAATTCCGGCCGCAACTGTCAGCCTGCACGATAACGCGACTGGACAGGACCGCTCGGCGACTACGAATGAAGTTGGCCGGTACAATTTTGCCAGCGTGGCGCCCGGCAACTATTCGGTTAAGGCTACCGCTGCGGGATTCAGGTCGACTGCTTCGAGCGTCGCAGTGGAAGTTGGAAAGTCCTTTACGGTTAATCTCGAGCTCGCCGTCGGACAGGCCTCCCAAACCGTCGAGGTGACAAGCAACAGCGGCGCGGATTTGCAGACGCTTGACGCCACCGTAGGTGAGACTCTGGGCGGCAACACCTTGCTGCTGCTTCCTTCGCAGCAACGCAGCGTTTCCAGCTTACTGCTCTTGCAGCCTGCCTCTGCACCATTGCAGCAGGGCAATCAGGGCAGCTCGCTCGGCGGACAGGTCGCCGGAGCGCAGAGCGATCAGAACACCATCCTGCTCGACGGCAGCAACATTACCAATGGCGTCTCGGGCAATTCCGATTACTACACCAACTTCCGCGGCGGTCCGGAAGGACCGATTCCCACGCCCGCCGAGAGCATCCAGGAATTCAGGGTTTCGACCAACAATCCGAATGCCAGTTTCAGCGGCTCGGCGGGAAGCCAGGTGCTGCTGGTGACCAAACGCGGCACGAATACTCTTCACGGCTCGGCTTACGAGTACTTCCAGAACTCGGCGCTGAATGCCAACACTTGGGACCGTAACTTCCGCAGTCAGCGGCGGCCGCAGAGTAAAGACAACCGCTATGGCGGGAGCTTCGGCGGCTACGTTCCCGGAATTCCTGGAGAGAACAAGACTTACTTCTACGCCAATTACGAAGGACGCAAACTTTCGCAAATCACGCAGATTCAGAAACTGGTGCCATCGCCGACTCTGCGTCAGGGCATTCTGCGTTTTCGCGATACCAGCGGCAACATCGTTTCCTATAATCTGGCGACCTCAACGCAGTGCGGGAGTGCCGGAACGGGAAAGTGCGATCCGCTCGGACTCGGAATCAGCCCGGTTATTTCGCAGATATGGAGCAAGCTGCCGGCGGGCAATGACACGTCGAATACCAACGCGGACGGCCTGAATACGCTGGGATTCAGTGGTGCGGCGAACCTTCCTATTAAGGAAAATTTCGGAGTTATTCGCGCCGATCATGATCTGTCGAAGAACTGGCAGGTGATGACCAGCTATCGATACTTCGAACAAGACGCCGCGGTGGATAAGCAAATCGATATCGGCGGATTGCTGACCGGCGACGTGAGCGGAAACCCCAGGTCAGCGGCTTCGATTCCGCGGCAGCCACGGTACTTCGTTGCCGGCCTCACCGGACAACTTAAGCCGAGCATCACGAATCAATTCAACTTCTCTTACCTGCGCGACTTCTGGCAGTGGAATACGGCGGGCGCAGCTCCTCAGGTTGCGGGCGTGGCGGCAGCGCTGCAGATCGGAGGCGAAGCGCAAAACACCGCTTTAGTGCCGATGAACGTGGACACAAATAGCGTCCGCACGCGTATGTGGAACGGCCACAACTACGATTACCGCGACGACGTTTCCTGGCTCGCGGGCAATCATCTGTTCCAGTTTGGCGGATCCGCCGCGCGTTCGGCGGTGCAGTTCAACCGCAACGATGGTCAAGTCTCCTCGCTGACGCAGACCGTGTATCAGATCACTGCCAATACGGGCATTCAGATTCCAGCCGCTAATTTGCCGCCAACCTGTTCGGCAACCGTGACAACAAACTGTCTGCCCTCGAGTCAAACCACCAACTGGAAGACGCTCTATGCGTCTTCTCTCGGCCTGGTGGACTCAGCGAACGTTCTGGGAACGCGCGACTCGCAGCTTCAACCTAATTCTCTGGGGACGCCAACCAACAACGATGTGCGTTATGACGATTACAGCCTGTATCTGAACGATGCATGGCACATCAAACCTTCGCTGACGCTCAACTTCGGTCTGAACTGGTCTTACGACACACCGCCGCTCGAGATCACAGGTAAACAGTCGATGATGGTGTTCACTCAGGGCGGAAACATCGTTACGCCTGTCTCTTATCTTGCTGCACGCGCCCAGGCGGCGCCGCAAGGCCAGATCTACAATCCCGAAATCGGATTTGCGCCAATCAAGAGTTTGCATCGCAAATATCCATGGGATGCAGTCTGGGCGGACTTTGCTCCGCGCGTTGCCGCGGCGTGGAGCCCTCATTTTGGAGAGGGATTCCTGGGCCGGCTTCTTGGCGAAAACAAGACCGTCATCCGCGGTGGCTATTCTCAGCTTTACGATCGCCTGAACGGCGTGCAGAAGGTGATCAATGGATTGCAGGGCGTTGGCTTCCAGCAGACACTGACTTGTCTTGGACCTGACACTACAGGCTCCTGCCTCGGCAGTCTTGCTACCACTCCGACCACTGCGTTTCGTATCGGCGTGAATGGGAGCAGCGTAGCGACACCTCCGATCACTGCGCTGAGCACGATTCCACTGATTCCTGGTACGGCGGCGATTGCGGATGCAAATCAGAAGTTTATTCCGCAGACCTTCCAGATGGATCCGACGTATGCGCCTGGCAGGAACCATGAATTCGATTTGACGATTCAGCGAGCGCTCTCAAACACCAGCGTTCTCGAGATCGGCTACATCGGTCACATCGCTCATGGAATTTACTCGCCGCTTCAGCTTGACCAGGCCCCATTCTTCATGACCTCCGGCGGCCAGAGCTTCGCGCAGGCCTACGACGCGGTGGGAACCGCCCTACGAGCAGGCACACCCGCCGCATCGATACCAAATCAGGCGTTCTTTGAATCGATACTTGCGGGCAGCAGTTTGTGCAAGCCGAGTTGCACTCAAGGTGTGATTGCGAAGGCGAGCTCGAATTTCACCGCTCAACAGGTCTTCACCTTGTGGAATGCCATTCAATCGAGCTTTATCACGGGGCCTGCGACGGCTGCGATCAACCAGGTCGGCAACATGTTTTTCTGGGCCAGTGAGGGACACGCAAATTACAACGCCGGCTTCATCGCCCTGCATGAGCGCAATTGGCGGGGACTTACCCTCGATGCCAACTTCACCTACTCACACTCACTCGACAACACGGCGGGCGGAATCCAGGACGTCGATCGCACCGTGCCCAATTCCTACAATCTCAATTACGGTTATGGCACCTCAGCATTTGACCGCAAGTACGTGCTTAACGTTCTTGGCACCTACGCCGAGCCTTTCGGCAAGAATCCCGGGATTATCAATCACCTGATTCGTGACTGGTCGTTCAGCCCAATCTTCGCGTGGTACAGCGGCCTTCCGCTGAAAGTGGGTGTGGGATCGAGCCAGGAATTCGGTCAGACTTCCTCGGCAACGGCGAGTGCGGTAGCGCTGGCGCCCGATACCTTCGGTAACAGCGTGCACTCCGGCGTTACCGGAGACACAGCTACGAACGTCGCGACGAGCGGCAATCCTGCCAAAGGTGGAACCGGCCTGAACCTCTTCGCCAATCCGACCGCCGTGTACCAGTCCTATGCTCCCATTCTGCTGACCCAGGTCACTAATGGAAACTTCAGCGGAAATCTGCGCGGCATGGCGCGCTGGAATCTCGATTTGGACATCGCACGCAAGTTGCAATGGACGGAGCGGGTGAGCAGCACACTATCATTGCAAATGTTCAACGTCTTCAATCACGTTCAGTTCGCCGACCCTACGCTGTCGCTGCAATCTCCGCAGACCTTCGGCGTATTAGGTACACAGCTGAACCAGCCGCGTGTACTCGAACTGGGACTGCACATCGATTTTTAGATGATCGCGATCGCGAGTGCCGATCAATGGAGAAAACCCGGGGCCAGGACGGGACGTTATCACTTGTTGTCTGCGGATAAGCTCCATTCCCGAAACAAGAAAACGTTCCCTTTCCCCAGGCTTTCCTTTTTTTTGTGACTTCAGTACTCTCCCTTTCGATATCCCAGCTGAAGTAGCATTTGCGATAGCTCCAGGCACAATTGTTTGGCTCCACTCCCGTCGATCGGCCCAGAAATGCTACAAAGCGCTCCACACCCGAGGCTCCTCATCACCCACAAAGACGCTGCACACGTCTATGGCGTCTGCTCGCTCTGCGAACACCGCTTGCATGCCTTCATACGCAACACGGAAGAAGAGGCCAGGCTGCTTTTAAACCGTAGCTTTAAACAACACTGTCGTGGGCGCCACGAAATGATTCTCTCCATTCCAACCAAGGTTTCCACGCCTCGTCGTAGCACCCGCGTGGCAGCCGACATACTTATCGAAGTGCAAGGTGAGAGATTCGCGTATGCGGGCGAAACCGTCATGGTGAACCTGCACGGCGCACTGATCAGGATCGCTGCTTCTCTCAAACTCGGAGAGCGCATTACCTTGCACCTGCACAATACTGGAAGATCTGCGGCTGCCGCAGTTGTGTTTGCGGATTACGAGGCGTCTCACTTTGGCATTGAACTTGAAACTCCTGAAGACATCTGGGGCATGCCCGACCCGCCTGCCGATTGGACACCATCAATGTCTTGACTGACCGTACCTGGGCAATTGCCGATCTTAGTCACGACGATGACAGCGAAGCTTACCGGTCACGTCCTGCGTGCTTTTTTGGGACTTGAGGATTTTTTCGGGAGCAAGAGAGCATCTGCTATGTGGCCGTAGATCGAGATTATTCCTGTCTGTCACCGGGTTTTCTGTTCGCGGGTCGATGGTCCAGGTCAGCCAGGAGAGATGCTCGCTAGCAGCTCCGGTCTTGCGCACTTTTGTGCATCATAGTGGCATCAAACTTGGACATGCCGAACCGCAAGAACAAGGTGATTCTGCTGGTTGAGCCCGAGCAGCGGCTTTCGTCTTTGAAGCTGGTGCTCGAGACCGAGCAGTACAACGTTCTGACCGCAACAGATGTCGACGACGCGCAGAAGCTGATCTCCCGTTTCCCATAAACTGTGTGTTGATCGATGCGGATGTTACAACAGCGAATTACGACTGCCGCGCTGTTGCAAAACAAATCAAGGACCAGCGTTCGGATGTTCCTCTGATTATGCTCTCGACAAAATACTGGTCAACCAAAGACGCCTGTGAGGGAGCAGACTACCTGATTTCGAAGGGCGATTCTCCCGTGGTTGATTCGCGCCATTGAGAAGATCTTGGGTGACCCCCAGCCCGAAGTCACTGTCGCTCCCGGAAATGACTCCAAATGAACTGGAAACTGCGCACGTCGCTGGCCGAACATCGCCGAGAGTAGGGCACCTCCGCAACTCAACTGAGCGTGTTCCCGACGAAGAACCCAAGCGAAAAACGACTCCTGTCGCTGTTCTCTGCATCTACCTGGAATTCCCACAAAGGAAAAAACAGACCCAGGAGAAAGGGTGTGCCACCTTCCAGAGATTTCGTATTGCGAAATTTTACATGGTGGCGCAGAGCTGGCATTTTGTGCGCATCCATGAGTTTCATGTCTCGCGAGTGAACGAGCTTCTAAGGCATTGGGCGCTGTCGGCACTCGACCACCCGGCACTGGGCTGACACGAACCAGAGGTTTTGTGTTCAGATTCGAGGCTTAGCGGCTGCCAGGCTTCGAAGCTTGGAGACACCCGGCATCGCTCGCACTTCTAACTGCTTTCTTTGAGTTTCTTCAGCGCGCCTTCGTAATTGGAAGTTTGGGCTTTCAAGTTGGCTGGTATATTGCGCAGGACGATTTCCCAGTTCGCGATCGCATTGCTCTTATCGCCTACGGCGGTGTAGCCACGCGCGAGTCCCAGGGACGTCCAGAATTTGTCGTCTGGATGCTTCTGCTGGTTGAAGGCAAAGATTTTCATCGCCTTATCTTTTTTGCCGCTGCGAAGCTGACGCACGCCATAGCCGTAGACCTCAAAAGCTTCAGTACCCGGCAAAGTAAATGCTCTTTCCATCACTTTGTCAGCATCGCCTTCGCGCCCCATCGCGTCCAGCACCGCTGCTTTGGTCTGCAGCGTGGAGAAGCCTTCATGGCCAACGGTGGCCCCGCGGAAGGGGGACGAGATCGCCTTCTCGGCCCAGATCAATGCCTCCTGCAGGTTGATCTTGTGATCGGCGCAGAATTGCGCGGCGGTCTGCCAGTCTTCATAGCGGAAGCCCGGCCACGTCTCGAGCTGCTGACGAATCTTGGCGATATACAATTCGTTCACATTCGGCACCTCGATCTTCAACGGAATTCGTTTCTTCTCCCATTGCAGGAATGCGACAGCTGAATCCGGATGTCGCTCGTCGAAGCCGTAGGTGAGAAATTCGGTGAAGGGAGCATCTTCCAATTGTGTGGGAACGCGAAGCACGTCGTCTTTGGCGTCGTACTGGAAGCTTCCCCAGCCCAGATGGCGGTTAAGTATCCAGAACGAAGGACCGGATTTTTCCACGTCGAGAAAAAGGGCGTACGTGCCCGCCTTGAGATCCTTGCCATCAACCTTTACGTCCTCCGAGAGCGTGATGGTCGTAGTCTCATTCGCACCCGCGCGCCACGGCGTACTCTGACTCGGCCCAAAGCCTTCGTCCACAAAGCCGTAATGCACTAACTCACCCCAGATGTGTCCTGTGCGATCGTTGGCCGCGGGATTGTGAACGTGCGGGCTGTGGTACTCAATGGAAATCTTGACGGGGCCGACCCACTGTGAGACCTCCGCGCGCTCCTCGTCGCCGTTCGGAGGAGTGGCCAGTTCGGATGTTTCCTGTGTGAAGGAAAAGGTGGCTGTCAGGACAATAAAGAGAAGGGTTGCGATTTTCATGGGAGCACCTGGGCTGTGGGGCTGCGTCAGGAGCGTTAGACTCACGTACTCTCAAACTGTTAGCTTGCGTTGACTCAAGTTGCTGGAGAAAAAGCTGTCATTCATCACCAAGGGTGAGAAGGTTGTCCCAGCTGGCGACTTATACAGACCCTGGCTGCCCCGTCCTTTTGTAATTCCCATTTCAGTTCCAAGCAGGGGCTGCCCCAACTTTCCCGCTGTTCCGGGGCACAAGTGAGTTCTATGAAACATTCGCGGATTGGAAGAGGTTCCGCCTCTCCCGACTGGTCGCTTTGTACTGCTAGAGAAACTGTCACCCTGTCCTTGGTTGACCGTCCCATTTTGGCCAGGCCTAACGAACTAACCATGTGCGCATCAGCGATTACGCGTTCCGCAGAGCCACCATCGGTTCCACGCCTGCAGCACGCCGCGCCGGGATTGCCGACGCCAGCACTGCGGCCAATCCGAGCGTCAGCACAGCCAGTGCGAGCATGATCGGGTCCCATGGCATAACGCCGAACAACTGAGTCGTCATCAGCCTGCCGGCGCCAATCGCTGCGGGAATGCCAATTGCCAGCCCAATGCCGATCTGCATGAAGGCGCCGCGCAGCACCATTCTTGTGACCTGCCCGCGATCCGCGCCCAGCGCCATGCGAAGACCAATCTCGCTCGTCCGCTGTTCCACCATGTACGCCAGCACTCCATATAGTCCAACCGCAGCAAGGATCAACCCAAGCACACCGAAGAGCGAGGTCAATGTCGCGATCATATTTTCCTGCTGGAACTGACCGCTAACGACCTGCTCATATGGATCAACACCGTAGAGAACAAAATTGGGATCGACGCTCGCCAGCGCCTTGCGCACGCGGTCTTCCATTCCCGGCGGATCTCCCGGCGTCCAGATCACAATGTTGTTCAAGTAGTGCGACCAGCTGTCTCCACTCGCGTACGCTGGATCGTCGTACTGCGCACTCTGCGCCTCCGGCACCCAGAACATCGGGCCCACGGGCTTTTTGTAGCCCCACGTCATGTAGCGGATGTCCCGCGAGACTCCAACGATTTCGTAGGTCGCGGAATACTTGATCTTGCCGGGTCCGAAATGCTGCCCGATGGGGTTCTGGTCTTTGAAGAACTTCTTGGCAAAGGCTTCATTGATCACGGCTATGTTCCGTGTCGCCGCGGTGTCCTCTTCTGTGATGGGACGGCCCAGCACAATTTTGGCGCCGATCGTCTCAAAGAAGTCCGGTGTGACCCGGGCAAAGCCCGAGCTCGTGTCTTCCTTCGGCGGCGGTTCAGGCCGGCCTTCGATGTGAACGCCATTGTTCCAGCTATCGCCCGACATCGGGGCATAGAGCGCCTCCGTGACCATCCGCACCCCTGGAATCTGCCGCACGCGATCGTTTATGTGTCGAAACAGCGGTTCCATCTGTTCGGGCTTGTAATTTCCCAAAGTGGGATTGATCCATGCGATGTACCGGCTCCGCATCTCGAATCCAAAGTTCTGGTGCTCCAGGTTCCGCAGGCTCTGGCCGAGCAGAGCCGCCGCGGACAGCAGCACCACGGAGATCGCGCCCTGCGCGATGACCAGGGACTTCTGCGCCCACGAGCGGCCGCCTCCCACCGAACGGTTTGCCCCGCGAAGCGCCTCGACCGGATCAGCCTGCGAAGTCACCCATGCCGGCGCTGTCCCGAAAACGATTCCCGTCAGAACGGATATGCCCAGCGTAAACAGCAAGACAGGCAACGAGGGAGTCGCGCTGATGGGTACGAAGTTATCGCGGCCGCCGTTCGCGAAAGCCAGATGCAGCATCAACCTTGTTCCCGCGTACGCCACGCCGATGCCCAGGACCCCACCGATCGCTGAGAGCATGACGCACTCGACTAACGATTTGCGCACAATTCGCGCTCGCGACGCGCCCAGCGCCACTCGGATTGAGGTTTGCGCGCGATCCTTCAACCCGCGCGCCAGCATCAGATTCGCTAGATTCCCGCACGCGACCAGCAGTACACATCCGGCAGCAATCAGCAGCAGCTTCAGTCCATCCTGATACTCGCTTCGAAGCGCGGTCACTCCAGCGCCGCCGGGAACCAGATGCAGCGTTTGCTGCTGCCAGAGTGCCTTCTCGCCGGGTTCCATATCGGGAAGGTGGCTGGCCAGCCAGTTATGGAATTCCACCCTCAGCTTTGCCTCGAGCGACTTGGGGTCTACCCCCGGACGCACTCTTCCCAGCAGATCCAGGAAGTTGTTCTGTGGCCGCTTCAGCCCTGACGTCGGCCCATCGATCAACAACCTAGTGGTCACTGGCAGCCAAAAATCCGGCATGCCCCACCCGGCCAGCTTCGCTCCGAAAAATCCGGGCGGAGCCACGCCAATCACCGTGAACGGGTGCCCATTAATCTGGTAGCCGGCTCCGACCACAGACCGATCAGATCCGTACTTGTCGTGCCATATGCGGTAGCTCATCACCGCCACCGGCGGCGCACCCTCTTTATCATCCTCGTCGGTCAACACGCGGCCAATCCAGGGCTGGATGCCAAGGGTCCTGAAGAAATTCCCAGAGACATACTCGCCATTACGCGTGTCCACGGGCGCCAGCGATCCCACTCGGCGGACGCCAAGCTGCGCATTGCCGGCCTGCAGTGCTGCCAAGTCGACGAACTCTGGCGTGTGCGCGCGAAAATGCTGGTACGCCTCCCACGAGAACAAGGCAAAGTCTCCCTCGTCACCCTGGGTATAGCCGCCCCAGTTGCAGCAGCGATCTTTATCTCCGATCCGCCACAGCTCACCCGGCTTGGTCACCGGCAGCGACTTCAGCATTACCTGGTGCACCAGCGTAAAGATCGCCGTCGTCGCTCCGATTCCTAGCGCCAGTGTGATCAGAGCTGTCGTCGTAAATCCAGGTGCCTTGCGCAGCTGCCGCACCGCGTCACGCAAATCTGCCAGCATTCATGCCCCCGCCACTTTAACTTTGAGAGCGTCCCCTTGCAGACGACGGAAAGCACTCCTCGCCCTCGCCTTGAGGGACTGCGAGTTAGACTCTCCTCATGGGAGGAGGATAGTCATACTTCTGTCCGTAATTTGAATTTTTCTGCTCGGGAAATCTGATGGCCGGATTTCCTGTTCTTTGGGCTAACGAATCACTTCGGTCCGCTGAAAAACTGAGATCTCTGCCGCGATCGTCTTCCCGACTTCAGTCGTGGTTGCGTTCCCACCAAGATCCGGAGTCTTCGGTCCGCGCTCAGCGAGCACTTTTGCTACAGCGCGTTCGATCTCTTGCGCTGCAGCGCTTTCCCCGAGATGCTCGAGCATCATGGCTCCGGAGGAAATCTGGGCGATGGGATTCGCGATTCGCTTGCCGGCAATATCAGGAGCCGATCCATGTACGGGTTCGAACATCGACGGAAATTCACGTTCCGGATTCAGGTTTGCAGAAGGCGCAATGCCGATCGAGCCCACAACCGCCGCGCCGAGATCAGAGAGGATGTCCCCGAAGAGGTTTGATCCGACTACGACATCGAACCGATTTGGACGTTGTACAAAATGGGCCGACAGGATGTCTACGTGAAATTGGTCCGCCTCCACATCGGGGAACTCAGATCGAATCTCCGCGAAGCGCTCATCCCAAAATGGCATCGTAAAAACAATTCCGTTCGACTTGGTCGCTGAGGTCACGTGCTTCTTCCGCGTCCGTGCCAGGTTGAATGCATAGCGGATTACGCGGTCGCATCCACGCTTTGTAAAGACCGTTTGCTGAACCACCAATTCCTCTTCCGTTCCGGAATATAGGCGTCCTCCGATTTGCGAGTACTCCCCTTCGTTATTCTCCCGGACGACGCAGAAATCGATGTCACCAGGCTTGAAGTTCTTAACCGGAGACTCGATGCCTTGAAGAAGCTTCGCGGGGCGCAAATTGACATATTGCTGAAAGCCGCGCCGTATGGGAATCAGCAGCCCCCACAAGGAGACGTGGTCGGGAACACTGGGAAAACCCACGGCTCCAAGAAAAATCGCATCAGAGTTCCGCAGCTGATCGAGGCCGTCCTCCGGCATCATCCGGCCGGTCTTGACAAAGCGCTCGCAACTCCAATCGAAGTGCTTCCAAACAAAACCGAAGTCAAACTTTCTGCCGGCTGCTTCCAAAACGCGCAGCCCTTCAGGCACGACCTCATGTCCGATTCCGTCACCTTCAATGACAGCGATGTTGTATCTCTTCAAAATCAGTCCTCGCGACGCCTATCGACTTTGCAACTTCCGAGGCTTCTTACCGACCTTAATTTGACGCAGCAATTAAGTTAACAGGCAGACCGAGCTGCCCGGCGGGTGAATCGATCAAAATGGCTGCGCTTCTGCAGGTTTGGTCGCAAGGCAGAAAAAGCAAAGGGAAGGAAGGATTAGGGAGAGAACAGGGAGGGAGTAGGCGAGTAATGGGGTGGGAGGAAAGTCGGGCTGTCTTGTGACAGCACTTGCCGAGTGCTTTCGGCAGACTTCTTGCTCAGTTCGTGGCGTGAGTCCGCAGGAGGGAGGATCGGGTTTTTATCTGGGCGAAAAACCCAAAAGCAGACCGAGCTTCTTTGTGGGTCTGAGTAGTTGCTCCGAGGGAAGCAATCCACAAAGTGTCTTGAGGGAATAGTACGCAGCTGGAATTCCGATCAGAGTGCCTAAGACCGCGACCTGAATTGGAGATAAAAAATACCAGCTTCCGAAAACAATTCCGAGTAAAGGCAGCATGATCGCTGCTAGTCGCACATTTGCAGCTGACCACGTGAATCCAGTGAGATGGCGTGCCACAAGGAAGATGGCCAGGTTGTGCAATACCTGCAAGACAAAAAAGGCAACGCCAATACCCGTCAAATGGAGGGTCCGTAGTCCTATCCATGCGAGGATCAAATACACCGAATTCGCGAGCACGCCGGAGCAGAAGAATATTTTGCGTTCGCCTTTTGCCAGAATGATGTAGCCAATGGGCCAGGTGATAACGCGGAGGAACATACCAATCGAGAACCAACGGAAGATTTCTACGGCTCCGCCGAAACGCGCCGAATAGAGAAGCGTCATCACCACCGGTGCAAGACTCAATCCGATCAGCATCGCTGGGGCGGCCATCAGCATTCCTACTTCGACTTGTTCGTTCATCAAACGATTGCACTCATTCCGATTATTCGAGACGGCCGTTAATCTCGGATAATAATCGCTTCCCATTGCTTGCAGGATGAAGCTTATGCACACCGCAGAAACACCCCACGCGGCTTGATAGTATCCAACGCTCTTTAGTCCGGAGGTTCTCAACACGAACAATCGAATCACATATGCAGCAGCAAGTGTCGCCAGGCCATTTGTCATCACCAGGAAACCAAGTTTCACGAGCTCAGATGCTTCGCGAAATGCTTTTCCCCAACTGATACGAATGGATTCGATTTTAATTTTGTGGGCGTACCACCAGGATGTAGCAATGCTTATGAGGGCAGTAGCGATCAAGCATGGGACGATACCTCTCTCCCGCCACATATAGACGACGGCAATGCTGACGGCGGCAGCAAAAAGACCGCCGAAGACATTGATCCTGGCGAGATCTGTGATGCGTCGCATTCCCTGAACAAGAGCGCTCTGCGCATCAGAGATATCGAGAAGAAAGGTAGCAATGCCAAGCGAGGCAATGGTTCCGATGTGTTGGTAATCATGAAACGTCACCCAGGAAATCGGGCGGGAAAACAAAATGAGCAGCAGAGCTCCCATCGAACCCGAATAGAAGGCGACCCGGCGAAGCGTGATTACCGTACAGGAGACACGCTCGGCCTCGCCGGTTCCCACGGCTTCTGCAATTTGCCTGACGCCGCTGGTATTGATTCCTAGGCCTGCGATACTACGGACTAAGTCGGCGATCGAACTATAAACGCCCAGTAGTCCGATGCCCGAGGGACCGAGAAGCAGTGCCATTGCTTTGGTCCTGACGAGGGTGAACAGCATGTTGACAGCGGTCGATCCTCCGATGAGAGCAGAGGATTTCAGAATGCGACCGTAGGATTGCCGTCCTGCTTCCGTCTTAGGGATGGAAGCGACCGCCTGCACTGTTGCCATGGATTTAGAGGAGTTCTAGTCCTGCAGGAGCCCGAAACCTTGGCGAGCCGGATTTCCGTAAGCGAGCATGTTGTCTGGAACCGAACGACGGATCACGGCACCATTTGCAATAATGCAGTTGTTCCCGATGCGAACACCTTTGAAGATCTTGACGTTTGGTCCGATCATGACGTTTTCGCCAATCTCGACATTGGCGCACTTACCTGGCTCACCACGACGGTCCGGATGCAAATCGTGGAAATCGGAATCGAGGATTTCCACGTGGGTTCCTAGCATGGATCGGTTACCGATCTTGATGCCTGCGCCGTTGCTGATGATTGCCACGTTGTTATTCATCCACACGCCGTCGCCAATCTCGATGACAGCTTCCTCCGTGCGGGCCTCGATGTAGGTGTAGCCGCTAAGATAATAGGCTGAAGGAAAACAACCCAGTTTTACGTTTCCTTTAAAGCGGATCGTTCCTTTTCCTGCCAGGTGGACCGGTTGCAGGATCGTGGGCTTGCCTTCCACATTCGCACAGTTAGAGAGCAGACGGTACTTCGCGATTCGACACTGCTGATAGAAATTCATTAATCGCATGGATACTCCTTGCCGGCGCTGTAGCAGATCGCCGTTAGTTGCCGTTGGACACGGACGAATGCATGGGGCTTGTTTTGTCGCGGACAAATGCAGCAATGGTGGAGACTGACCGGAAATTCTTCCGAGTGACTTCCTCTTGCTGGATTCGGATCCTGAAGCGCTTCTGTAAAAATTCCACAAGATCGACGACTCCTAGCGAATCGAGGATCGATTCATCCAAGAGTGGTGTCTCATTGTTGTATGTCCACGCGGCGCCGTTGATGACATTTACGTCAATGAAAGTACGGATCGTCGATTCGACTTCCTGATTCAGTGTTTCCTGCATGTTTTCCTCCTAGTCAAAGCAAGTGAACGCGTTCATCGAACGGGTTCACTCTTGATTATTTCCTGGATTGGACCTACGGGGAATTTATTCCGAGTATGTTGTGTGGCAATGGCTTGTCCGCCACCATGTGCGTCTAAAGCTCCACAAGCCGAAAAGCGCAAGAAGAGCCATTATTCCAGCAGCCCTCAGAATGCGACCGGTTGAGATCGCACTCAGTAGGTTGATTGCTCCTTTGAGTAAGCGTGGGCGATTCGGGCGGACAGCCCGGTAGCTCTCATGTGGTTGCACGGCGGCCACAAATGGATAACTCACCTCGACCCTGGAAACCGCCAAACCAATACGAATCTTGATCCCGCGCCCGTAGATTCTGTACGCATTGGCCCCAGCTGCCTCGCCGTTGAGTTTGACGTGCACATCATTTGCGCTCATTCCGTTCGGGATTACAAGCTCGACGGCAGTGTCCGGATCAACTGCGCCTTTAATGGTTGTAGCCACTGTGAGTGTGTTCCGTGCAATTGAAAAATCGGGCAATATCCGCACTCCTGATCGGCGTTTCCACCACTCGAAGAGTGTGGACGCGTTCACCGGCCAGATGTTGGACTTGCTCGACGTGAAACGTATATATTCCGCTGGATTCACATCATTGGAAGGCCTGTGGGTATAGAGATTCAGCAGAGCTCCGAGCTGATAATAGTGGTCGACCAAAGCTCGAATGCTGGACTGTGAGTGGCCAACCTCCATGGACTGCGCCACCTGCGAGCCGACGTACCAATCACTAACGGGTAGGGTTAGGAAAGCGAATCTCCTGCCGGGCGTTCGAGTTGAAACGGTCCAATGTGGGAACGGTGTGAGCTTCTGTTCCCCAGCGGTGACGATCCGGAGTTGCTCCAGGATCTGATAAGACTCGTCTCTCGTCGAATTAAAATAGGGTGCAGAAAACGTGCGAGTATTAGTTTGGATACCTTGCATCCAACCCGCGATGTCATCGAGCGACTTGCTTAGCGAAGTAGCGGCATAGTTTGCTCCACCTTGAAATCCGGCCGTTCGCAAATCTATTAGCTCGTCAGGTCCCCAATGCCAATAATCGCGATCGCGTGTCTGGAGTTCACTGTTCCCGACATTTGGAAGACCTCCATTGTGAGAACCAATGGTGGCTCCGTATAAGCGCACGGCCCTTCGCAGGCTATCTATCGTCTCCGGCGAATTACCCATCTCTGTCCGGAGTGTTCCCGTACAAAAGTAGTATTCCCCTTTAGCCGCGAAAGAACTGTCGAATTTTGCGGACTCCTCGATGGCGCGAATGGAGCTTGGCGTATTTTCAAAGTCATGCCTGACCATGTACGCGGCGTTGTACTGATACGGCCAAGGACTCACTCTGATGATTGGAAGATTCGCGGAGTCGAATGCCCACTCGATCGCACCTCGGAAAATCTCATAGGCGTACATTCCTGGAGCCCAGCCGCCGTTTCCTATCAGAGGCTGCATCGCCGCGTCAAAAATCAAGGATCCTCGACCATAGTTCTGGATGCTGATGTACGGAAGGCCATCGGACGTGATGGCAAGAACCGTCGCAGTGTCGGCTTTCACTTTCCAAACGAAGTGTTCCCGCTGAATCACGTGCCCTGGCGGGCCCTTTCGTGCCACGGATGTACCCCAGGAAACATCATCGTCCGTCAACGGCATGGTCCAACTGAGCTTACCCAAGGGGATATTTTCTACCACCCGATGATCAACAACTTTGGTGAGAGTAGTGTTCTTTGTCCAGTTTTGAAGTTGCGGACTCATCGTGTGCAGGCCCATTGCGCTCGCCAGGGCAAAATCCCCGCGCGAGCTTCCATCAGGTCTGCGCGTAAACGAAGATGACCCCACAAAGAGAAAACCACCGGAGGAGAGATAGTTGAGCAATGGCGTGATCTCATCATCGCTAACTACCTCCGCAGCAAGGCTGATGACGATGGGATACCTGGGCACTCCCTTATCGGTAATCAAAGCTCCTGAAGCGATGTCGGAGTCAGTGACCACGACGAAGGGCGTTCCATCCGAGCGGAGCGCTTCCTCGAGGGATTCATGCATGACGAAGTAGTGCCACCATGGAGTCCACCATTCCTTACCAGTGGTGTTGGCTCCTGAGGGCGTAGCCGCGCCCGCTGGAATGGTTTCCAATCGCTCGGTGAGCTCCGAGACGTGAATCGCAACAAGGGGTTGCTGGGCCTGTGCATAAGAACAAATGCACAAGAGTACTGCGAGATGGAGCCACGATCTCATACGCTGGTTCAAGCCACTAGTTCTGGCGCACAGATAGCAGTCGCCTTCGTGGCCGCGGAGATTACAGCCTCCATTTGCGAGTCTGTGAGGTGCGGGCCCATTGGAAGACTTAAGACGGAGGAGGAAAGAAATTCGGCAATCGGCAAAGACTTGGGAGTAGTAGCATCATCTGCGTACGCGCGCGATTGATGCGGCGGTATCGGGTAATGAATCAGCGTTCCAATTCCGGCGGTAGTGAGCTGTCTCTGAAGCTCTTTCCGAGCCAGGTGGCGTACAACAAAGAGGTGCCAGACTGGATCTGCCCAGTCTCTAATGTGAGGTAACACCAGTTCGGGAATACTCTGAAATTCCTTGATGTAGCGGAATGCGACAGCCTGTCGCCGGTTATTCCACTCGTCTAATTTGCGGAGCTTCACCCGCAAAAATGCTGCCTGAAATTCATCGAGGCGCGAATTGAAGCCCTTGTAGTCATTACTGTATTTAGTCCTGGATCCGTAATTGCGCAGAGTGCGTACTCTATCGGCTATGTCATCGTCATTTGTAGTAATGGCACCTGCATCGCCAAAGGCGCCTAAGTTTTTGCCGGGATAAAAACTGTTGCCGGCAGCATCGCCGAGGCCCCCGGTGCGACGTCCCTTATATTTCGCGCCTTGTGCTTGCGCATTATCCTCGATGATCTTAAGTGAGTATTTGGACGCGAGTTCCAGGATCGGGTCCATGTCAGCAGGCTGGCCATAAAGATGGACCGGTACAATCGCCTTCGTTCGATTCGTGATTGCCTCTTCTATTCTGGCGGGATCGATGTTGCACGTGCTTGGGTCCGGCTCGACTGGGACGGGGATTGCACCCGCATAAGAAACAGCGAGCCAAGTTGCTATATAGGTGTTGGAGGGAACAATCACCTCATCACCTGACCCAATCTCCATCGCACGCAGCACCAGGTGCAATGCATCCAATCCATTTCCGACGCCGACACAGTGTTTGACGCCGCAGTAAGACGCGAACTCCTGCTCGAAGGCTTCGACTTCACGGCCGAGGATGTACCATCCCGATTGCATGACGCGGCAGTATGCGTCGTCCAGCTCCGGTTTCAGCTCGGCATAAGGTCCGGAAAAATCGAGAAACGGGACTTTCATGCTTCAAGACCTGTTACGGCGCGAAGAAAGTCGCGGTAGTTGCGGTAATAGTCTTTTTCGTCGTAGAACTCCGAAGCGAGCACAAGGCACACTGATCCTGAGGAGAAGTTATCCATCTCACGCCATATCATAGGCGGGAGGTGCACGCCGTAGTACGAGCGGTTGAGATGGAAACGATGTTTGTTCTTTCCATCAAAAACAACGACGTCGAAGCTGCCTGACATTGCAATCAGGAACTGGTGACAGGTTTTCAACGCGTGTCCAGCCCGGTCAGCCCCGCCCGGAACATCGTAAAGGTAGAACACACGCTTGATATCGAACGGCAAGTGACGGCCGCTCTCAAGAAATGTGAGGTTGCCGCGCGGATCTGTGATTCGGTCCAAATCAATTGTCGTGCAATCCTGCACGGAGATATTCTGCAGAGAGAATTGACTATTCATGGTTTCCATCCAGTGAGGGAGGCTAACGTGACGGGTTCATTTCGAACGAGCGAACCGGCCGACAAAGACGCGTGGAACACCGCCCCAGTTTTCCTGCTCGCGCAAGGGACGCGCTCCAATTCGCAACTGCCCAAGCAAACGCAAGGCGGACATGGCATAGCGCCGCATGCGCGCGACATAGTTCAGTGCCAGTCGAACGCGTAGGCGGCTCTGCACAGGCAAGAGGCGGACTAAGAGAATGCGATAATCCCCTGGTTCCAAGCGCTCGTGCCTGAGGTGGTTCAATTTCCGGAGCTTAGAAACGAAGCCACTCTCCAAGTACTCCTCAATCCATTGAAAATAGCGGCGCCGTTGAAGCGCCTCGAGACTTGCTGCTTTGAATTCCTCGTCGGCAATCAGTGACAATCGTTGGGCTTTCACCAGGTCCGACAGAAATGCAACGTACATGATTTTGCGATTGTGAATGTTTCTTCTATCTTTGGCTTCTTGCGCAGCGAGCTGGCTCAGGTTCTCTCGGGTATCGCATTGTTTCTGGGCCGCATAGACATTGTTGCCGTGAATGCGATAGCGGACCAGGGGGCGATCAATGAAGGTTATGCTTCCCGCCAGCAGTGAGCGCAGCCCTAGTACGTCGTCTTCATGAATCAGATCTTCGGGGACGTTTCCGAATACATCGAACAACTTCTTCGAGAAGGCGTGCGTGCATCCGAACACAGTGGGTCGTAGTGTACGGACAAAATCGGAGGGACTCGGCGGAACGTCGGACTGGTGTTTAGCCCGTTCCGGGAAGGCGTTTGCGATCTCTCTCCCATTCTCGTCAATCTGGACATACGCCGAATGGATGGAAGTAGCTTTGCGGCCACCACAGTTCCAGGCTTCGTAGATTGCCGACGTCCTTTCGGGCGCAGAAACATCGTCTGCCGCGGCGATGACGATGAACTCCCCAGTTGACATCCCCATGAGTTGGTTGAGATGCCCCCCGAGCGAGCGCCGAATCGGGTTTCGATTCAGCACAATGTGGTGCGGACCGCGATATGCTGCCGCAGCTTGACGCATTAGCTCGAAGGTTCCATCCTGAGAACAATCGTCAGACAAGATGATCTCTAGAGGCGAATACGTTTGTGCGAACGCGGCTTCCACCGCCTCTCGAACGAAGCGCTCATGCTGGAACCCCGCGATCAAAAACGTCAGCAAAGGCTTTTGCATAGAATTCACGGCAGAATTTACGCTCAGTATCAGCCAGCTGATTCAAGTGCTGCATGTTCGCCCGTGTGCAGCACTGAGGGGCCTAAGCGCGTTGTTCTTCCTCGTTGTTCACTCAACTTATATGCCACGTACGAAGCAATGTTGTGGATCGATCCCATATTGGCTCCGATTAGCTCATCATTGTTGATGCGGATTCCGTACGTTTCTTCCAAGAACATGGCAATATGGAGGAAGTCCATTGCGTCTATCAGGTTGTTCTCCAGCAGGGAATCTGTGTTCGCGCAGGCGTTATCTCCGCCACTTAGATAGTTTTCGAGGACGAAGGCGCGCACCGCTTGTTGAATCGAAGAAGGAGAGATACCGTTCGCGTGTGCACTCTTCAAGCTGAGTTCTTTCTCAACAATCTGGGCGAACTCGCGAATCGTTGGGGCGCCAACGAGAGAAGCCAGGGAAAACCGTGCGCCGAATGCGCGTCCAATCTGGGTTATGAGGCTCAGCGCCAATAGAGACTGACCGCCCAGATTGAAGAAATTATCGTCCACATCAACCTGCGAAACGCCGAGCGCCTCCTGCCAGAGACTAGTTAATGTCTCCTCAACGGACATTTCTGATGAAATGTTGAGGATCGTGGACACAGGTTTCGTGTCCACTGTCTCATTCCTCGCAAGCTGACTATGCTCTCGACAGCCGTTTGTATTAGCGCTTGCTTGAGCGAGAAGATCCTGTGCTTTCTCGACAATTTCGGTAGTTATGAAAATTTGAGCTGGTGGCCTCGCCGGTTCAATCCAGAACCGCTGACGCTCGAATGGATAGGTGGGAAGTGGTACCCTCTGTCCACGATTCTTGCGCAACCGCCTCCAGTCTACGGGCGCGCCTGACACCCACAGCGCCCCAACAGTGCTCAGCAGGTTTTCCAGTTCGGAACGCTCATCTTTGGCATGGGGCAGCGAGTGGAACACTCTATTTTGCTGAGAGGATTTCAAGTGAAGCTTGGCAAGTGTGCTCAGTGAATTCCCGGGTCCTACCTCCAGCAAGTTGCCCTCGCTGTTCTCGAGCGCTTTCAAGAGCGCCGGGCTGAAACGCACACTACTTCGAATCTGTTGCGCCCAATAATTCGCGTCAGTAGCTTGTTCCGGCGTCATCCAGTCTGCTGTCACCGTGGACACAATGGATATCCGCGGTATTCGTTTGGGAACTGCAGCTGCGACCGCTCGAAACATCGCGATGATCGGATCCATCATCGAAGAGTGGAAAGCGTGCGAGGTAGTTAGCGGCTGAACCGCGACCCCATCCTTGGCCAGCAACTGTGCTAGGTCCTTGATTGCGGACGTTGGCCCGGACAGCACGGTGACTTCAGGAGCATTCACTGCAGCAATGGAAATGTCGCCGTTCAATCGCGACCGAAGATGATGCTCCGCCCTGTGCACGACAAGCATGCTGCCCGGCGGAAGTTGCTGCATCAGACGAGCACGCTCCGCCACGAGCGCCAGGCAATCTTCGAGCTCGAAAACGCCAGCAAGCGTGGCCGCTACGTACTCTCCAAGACTATGACCGATCATCGCTTTTGGAGTGATTCCCCAAGACAACCACAACTGTGCCAGCGCATAGCTGACCGTAAAGACTGCAGGTTGTGTGATCCGGGTCTGCTTCAGTTGTGCATCGGCATTCTCATCGAGTGAATGCGAGTAGAGGACACGTCTCAAATCCAAGCCGAGGATTGGCAGCAGATACTCTGCACACTGATCGATGTGTTGCCGGAATGTCGATTCGTTCTCATAGAGTTCTCGCCCCATGTTCGCATGTTGCGCGCCCTGCCCCGGGAACATGAATACCGTCTCAAGAGCTTTCTCAGTTGCCCTTGAACTGTGAACGCGTTTCGCTGTTCGCTTTTCGAGCAACTCGACAGCGTGCTCAATACTTGGCGCGACAATGGCCCTCCTATGCGAGAACGCACGGCGCCCTTCCTGCAAAGTGAATGCAACATCTGAAACGGCGAGTTCGGATTGCGATCTGAGATGCGAATTGAGCCGATCAGTCGCCTTTTCCAGAGCTTCATAAGTTCTGGCCGAGATCGGAATGATTTCCCATGCTTTCGGCGCAGCGTCTGAATGAACAGTTGGCGCCTCTTCAACAATCACATGCGCATTTGTCCCGCCAATTCCAAAAGAACTGATGCCCGCGATCCGCCGGCCATTCTTTGACTTCCAATCCGATAAAGTGCTCTGAACAAAGAACGGGCTGTTACAAAAATCGATCGAAGGATTTGGTCCTTTGAAATGCAAGCTGGGCGGCAGCTTTCCATGCTCAAGGGACAAGACGGTTTTGATCAAGCCGGCGACTCCGGCTGCAGCATCAAGATGGCCGACATTAGTTTTAATTGAGCCAATTCCGCAAAATCCCATTTCGGCTGTGGTTTCCCGAAATGCCTTTGTCAATGCGGCGACTTCGATAGGGTCGCCCAGAGAAGTTCCACTCCCGTGGGCTTCGACGTAACTGATCTCGCTCGCGTCGACGTCTGCCATTGCCAGAGCTTCGGAAATCGCACGGGCCTGTCCATCAATGCTTGGAGCGGTGTAGCTCACCTTAATCGATCCATCGTTGTTGACGCAGGACCCGCGGATTACCGCGTGAATAGTGTCGCCATCAGAAAGAGCATCCGATAAGCGCTTCAATATGACTATTCCCGCGCCACTGCCGAAAATCGTCCCAGCCGCTGCGGCATCAAAGGCACGGCAGTGACCATCCGGCGACAGGATCGTTCCTTCTTGATAAAGATACCCGGCGGTCTGAGGAAGCTTGATAGACACGCCACCAGCCAAGACCATATCGGATTCGCCGTTTAGCAGGCTTTGACAGCCAAAATGCACCGCAACGAGTGAGGTCGAACATGCAGTCTGCAACGAAATGCTAGGGCCCTTGAGGTTCAGCCGATAGGAAACCCGCGTACTAAGAAAATCCTTTTCAACGGCAAGAAAGCGCGGGAGTTCTCCCAAAGTCTCGATTAATTTTTGATTTGTGACCAGGTAGTCGTGGTAATAGGAATGAAGACCGGCGCCGGCGAAAACACCGATTCGACCACCGTACTGATTGGGGTCATAGCCCGCATTTTCCAGTGCTTCCCACGCACATTCCAGAAAGACTCGATGCTGCGGATCCGTTACTTCTGCTTCTCGTGGCGAGAAGCCGAAAAATTCAGCATCGAAGTATTCGATTCCATCCAGAATTGGACTTGCTTTTACATAATGGTCGGTGGCGAGCAGGCTGGGATCCACACCCGATGCCAGGAGGTCTCGGTCGTCCAACCTGGTAATGGACTCTACTCCGTCGCGAAGATTGCGCCAGAACTGTTCCAGATCGGGTGCACCCGGGAACCGCCCTGCCAGACCAACAATTGCAATGTGATCGAGTTGTTCTTGCTTCATGATGAATGAACCCGACTATTTCTCAGAGAGAGTCGCCGTCGCAACAAGCCTTTTCTGATATCTGCATTTTCTCTGCTTTGGAATTTCAACCTGGATTCACAATGCGCAGCTTGAAGAAAATTAGCCAGTAACTCGATCGTCGGATGGCCGAATAGCTCGACAACAGCCAGTTCCCTTGAAAACTCTCGTTCAAGCATGTAGCGAACGCGAAGGATGGAAAGAGAGTCCCCACCGAGATTGAAGAAGTTGCTGTTACGCCCGACTCTGTTCGTTCCCAGTACTTGCGACCAAACTCGCGCAATTTTCTTTTCTGTTTCGCTAATGGGTTGGGCGCATTCCGCATCCAGCTCAGATAGCATCTCATCGATAGCGGGGAGAGCTTTGCGATCTACCTTGCCGTTCGCGGTTTGCGGCAAATGATCGAGCGCCATGTACGCCGACGGAACCATGTAATCCGGCAGCCGCTGCATCAAGTAGTTGCGCAGTTCTTCCACCGCCGGAATTTGTCCGGGCCGCGAGACGACGTAAGCGACTAAACGCTTCTCAGCGTCATCCCGTTTTTGAACTACAACCACTGCCTGCGAAACATGAGGATGGTCGCCCAGAGCTGCTTCAACTTCTGCTAACTCGATCCGGAATCCCCGAACTTTTACCTGCTGATCACTTCGCCCGAGACACTCAAGAGCGCCGTCGCTGCGCCAGCGGCAAATGTCACCCGTTCGGTACATGCGTCCACCGTGCTCAGGTCTGAACCGATTCGGTAGGAATCGCTCAGCTGTGAGCTGCGGAGCCCGCCAGTAACCTCGCGCTACACCCGTGCCCCCAATGAATAACTCGCCCGAAACGCCGACCGGAACAGGATTCAAATCGGGATCCAAGATGTATGTCTGCGTATTTGCGATTGGCTTACCGATAGGAACAGGATTCGTTGCTGAAGTCACTTGCCAGGTGGTTGACCAAATTGTGGTTTCGGTGGGCCCGTACATGTTCCAGAGGGATGAGCAGCGAGGTAGCAACTCTCGGGCTAACTCCGGTGGGAGCGCTTCGCCGCCACAGAGAATCTTCATCCCCTTGCGCCCCGCCCAGCCATGTTCTATCAGCATTCTCCATGTGGCTGGCGTCGCTTGCATGACGGTTGCCCCGCTATCTTCAATTAGTCTGCCTAAACGGCGGCAATCCATCGTCGACTCTCGATCCGCGATTACGAGGCGGGCGCCATTCAAGAGAGGCAAGAAAATCTCCAATGCCGCTATGTCGAAGGAAAACGTCGTCACGGCCAGTAATATGTCGCTGGATTCGATTCCGGGCTGGCGCTTCATCGAAAACAAAAAGTTGATTACAGCTCGATGCTCAACTTGCACGCCCTTCGGCCGGCCTGTGGAACCAGATGTGAAGATCACATATGCCAGATTGTGTGGATCCACTTCGCTAACGGAGTGTTCGCGGGGTTGCGACATCAACTCCTCTGTATCTAGCGGGACCAGTCGGGCTGAGTAAGCCGAGAACAGAGTCGTCAACTTACGTTGAGTAAGGATGATTTGTACTCCGGAATCCGAGACGATCTGAGCCAACCGACCTGCCGGGAATTGTGGGTCCAGCGGCACGTAAGCGGCTCCTGCTTTCAATACGCCAAGCATCGCGACGATCAGCTCCGGGGAGCGCTCAATGCATACTCCGACGAGATCCTCCGGCCCTATGCCCTCTTCTTGCAGCCAGTGTGCTAACTGGTTGGAGCGATCATTCAATTCAAGATAAGTGAGTTCTTGCGATCCGAAGACAACCGCTACTGCCTCCGGTGATGCTTTTACCTGCGCTTCAAATTGTTGGTGCAGGGTGCTCCCCTGGAGATGCTCCTCGGCCGTTTCGTTCCATTCGACAATGCATTGACTCTCTTCGCGATCGGTGAGATAACGAACTGCCTTGAGCTGCTGGTCTGGTCCTGCCTCCTCCATGGAAAGTAAGATCGTCTTCAAGTGCCCGAGCATTCGTCGAATAGCAGCATCAGAAAATCGAGCGTGGTTGAAGCCAATTTGTAACTGCAACTCGGACCCTGCGTATGCAGTCAGTGTTAACGGATATCCGGTTTGTTCGTACAAGTGAAACGTTCGAGTTGCCCAACTCCCCCCCTTTTCTCGCAAGCGTTCGTTGAGTTCGTAGTTTTCGAACATCACGATGCTGTCGAACATCGGTTTGTCATGTGGTACGTCACTCCACTTGTGAATTTGAACCAACGGAGTGTGCTCGTGATCGCGCAACTCGCGCCATTGGGCACGCAATGTTGTAAGCCAGTTCCCAAGAAGAGTCTCCGAGTTCACTCTGACTCGCAGCGGCAACGTATTGATGAAAAATCCAACCATGTTCTCGGCACCATCAATCGTTGAAGCGCGGCATGCACGAACCGCGCCGAACGCTACGCTTTCGTCGCCGCTGTACCGGTGCAAGAGCAAAGCCCACGCACCTTGCACAACGGTGTTGAGAGTCCACCCATGATTCTGAGCGAATTCCTTCAAGGCAGAAGATGCAAGCGCATCCAAGGTGATGCGATGCTGTCCCCACAGACCCCCGTCTTGTGTTCCTTCGCCTGAGGACTGATCGATGCCGAATGAATTGGGCGCGGTAAAGCCTGCTAATTCAGCACGCCAGTACGATTCGGACTGGGCAGAGTTATGCGATCGCAGCCAATCGATGTAGTCCCTATAGCGGCGCGGCCAAGGCAGAACTAACGCCTTTCCCTTCCGGATCGATTCGTAGAACGCAAATACTTCTCCCAGAACAATGGGAAATGACCTGCCGTCGAGTAGGGCATGATGAAAGGTCCAAAGCATCCGATACTCTGCATCGGCTGTACGTATTAGACAAAGCCGATTCGGAGGAGCTTCGTGCAAATTGAATTCGGAACGGCGATCACTCCCGAGAAACGACTCAAATTCCAGTAGCTGATTTTCGACGGGGAGGTGTCGCCAATCGAGTTCTTGCCATGAAACCGTTGAAGGATACTGCACGATCTGAATAAGATCGCCGTTGTCGGCAAAGCCAAAGATCGTGCGCAGTTGCTCGTGCCGCTCGACCGTCCTGTCCCAGGCAGACCGCAATGCAGCAGCATCTAACTGCTCGTGAAGCGTGCATACTATCTGCTCGATGTCGGTACCACAGCCAGGCTCTGCCAAGTGGTGAAACAGCATGCCTTGCTGCAGCGGAGTTAGAGGGTATCGATCGGCGGCTGCACCGGTTTCGGTGTGGTTTGCTATCACAGCTGTTTGCCTTGCCTCAATGATGTGGCTGTCTTTGGAGTGTGGAGGACAGATTACTGGGACGTCACTAATTGGCGATGACGAACTGCGTAAGAGCCCTCACGCAGAGCAATCGATGCGATATAGCCGGGCCGGGGGAAAAAGCGTTGAATTAGCCATTTGGTGTGTGGATCGCAACGGTCAATTGCGTGGGCGGAGTCACAATCGTCGGATTCCATAATCACTTCCACATTCTCCAGATTGCGAGTGATTCCTTCGCCGGTTGCCTTGAGTACGGCTTCCTTTGCAGTCCAAAGAAAAAAAAAGTAAGTGGTTCGTTTTTCGAATGCGAGATCTGCCAACAATCGCCGCTCCCGTTTTGAGAAGCATCGAGCCGCAATTTCATTCAGCTCAGCAAGCTGACGCACGCGCTCAACGTCGATGCCCACCGATGCGCCAGGTTTTATCGCGATCAAGGCCAGGTCCTCAGTTCCTGCATTACTGAAAGAAAGGGCGCAGGGCGTTGATCGGTCAGATGCATGTTTGATCTCAGGTTTGCCAAACGGACCATAAGAGAACTCAATTGTTGCGGGCTTCTCCCGTAGATAAGCTGCGAGAACAATTCTTCGAGTGCCGTGTTCGAGGACGTAGCGCTCACGATGCCGCGCAAAGAGAAACTGTGCCAATCTCGTCCGCTCCTCGGCTGAAAGCAAATCATGAAAAGCGACGAATTGATGCCTGAAGTCGTTTAGAGACACCGACCAGATGTCGACGCACTCTTGGGACACGAAAGAAGCAAAGTCATCATTCAAGAACGGAAAGTGATCGTCCAGAATCGGAAACGTTTTAATGCCGAGTGGATTGCAAACAAGCATATGGTTCCAAGCAAAATGAGAGTTATTCCTTGTGCAGTTCGCGAGGAACGGCTCTAGCGGGCATAGTGAGCATCATGCTGTCGGGCTTCACATTATGGTTGATGAGCGCGCCCGAGCCGATGATGGCCCCTCTTTCAACAACGATGCCGGGCAGGAGCACAGCGGCCTCCCCGATCATTACGTCGTCCTCAATTACCGGACCGGTGATGTCGTCTCTCCATCCTTTGCTGCCAATAAGGTTGTCATTCGCAGATTGGACATCATTTGCGATGAAAACGCGGTCGCCAACCACAGACTTCCCCGCAATGCCCGAATGATCCATGATTTTCGTGTTTGACCCAATCCTGCATTCGTAACCGATTGTTGCGTGGCGTCCGATGATGGACTTTGAACCAATGGACGATTTCTCACGGACCGATGCTCCATCGCCGATCAAGGTTGATTCACCGATTCGCACATCGCAATAAATCACAGCATTGGGTCCTATGCAGCAGCCAGCACCGATTGCAACGTGCCGGTCGAATACAGGCTCGCGAGCAACGGCACCAGCCCCATTTGGTTCTTTACCGATGTGCGAGAACGGATAGACCTCTACACCATCCCCGATGGAAACGCCGGATTCGATTACGACAAAAGGATGGACGATAACGCCGCGTCCAAGTTTCGCACCCTTACGTATGATTGCGAATTCAGCAATCGAAGTGTCCGGCCCTATTTCTTCCGTCTCAATAATGGCCAATTTGTTTGCGCCTTTTTTTTCCATGAGCTAATCCCAAACTCTCCTTTTACATCAGTTCCTCAGTTCGCGAATGCCTTTGCGCGCTCCCAATGTTCTGTATGGGTAGCGTCCGCGAGAGCAGAGATCACTAACTTCAATTCCTCACTATCCGCCCAGACTTGCCCTTGGTGCACGGCCACGATGCAGCGGGGAAGCATATCCACTCCCTTTGTCCGGCAGAAGACCCCTGAGGCGCCCATGCGAAACGCCTGGACAACCATCTCAGGCTTGCGCGAGTCCAGCAACGCCACGCTTTTCATTTTGGGACGCTCGCCTCTGAGGTGTTGGAGAATCGCCAATCCGCGATTGGCATCGTCCTCTATCCATGCGCTTATGATCATTACATCCGGACTCAAGCGAAGCGCTATTTCCATTATCTCTATAGGATTCGCACTGAATCCCAGCACCTCCAGCTCGGGGTCGCATGCAACTACGTTCGCCAGAAGTTGGGCCGCCATGGCATCGCTCTCGGCAATCAATACGCGTATGCGTGTCAAAGGCGGCTGTCGCACCATTTCTTCTCCCGAAAAGTTAATGGAGGCCGGAGGTCGCTTAATTTAAATCTGGAAGACGAAGCCCCAGGAGATTGCTATCAATCAAAGCTCTCTCGGAGCTGGTTGTGATTGGGATCGGTCTAATCCGGGAATGAGAATCAGAAGAATAGGGAAAAATGCAGTCAGCCGTTCGTTCTAGACGATCCGTTCTGGTTACAGCTTCGCCCCCTGAGTCCCACTGGCGGACCTGACACAATGAAAAACAGGCAAAACGAACTGCTGGCCGTTCAAACTGGAGAGTGAATCTATGCAAGTGTCGGAATCTCCGCAAGATGCCGACCTTCCCTCCGACAGACGGCCCTGGGCATTTCTTCGCGCTTTGGCCGTCAGAGCAGGGTGGGGGGGAGACGACCTTCTCTAGTGCTGGTTGGCCAAAAGTTGCTTTCATTGACGCTTTGAACTTGACTCCTATTACGAGGGGTGATAAACAAACGATTCGTTAGCCCCCAAAACAGCCCCCGCACCGGCCCATCAGTATCGACCCACATTAAAATTTCCACTTTCCCAATTGCGGGGATATTCAATTGACTATTCGAGAAAACAAAGGGTGCGACAGGTCGTTGGCACGGATACGTGTATTCGTTGCCGAGAGCAATGCCATGGCGGCCCAACTTTTGGCAAATGTAGTCGCACGCGATCCCGAGCTGGACGTCCTGGGATTCAGTGCAGATCCGCTCGAAATCATCCAAATGGTTTCGCACTCCAGTCCCGACGTCCTGATTATCAGTGCGCGGATGCAGGACGAGGCCAGTCGCGGATTGATCCTGGTTCAGCAGCTGCGAGCGGGGTGTCCGATGATGAAGGACGTGGTCCTGCTGGACTCGAGTAAGCCGGAGATGGTGGTGCAAGCGTTTCGCATGGGCGCTTCCGGAGTCTTCTGTCGGACGAAAGCAGTAGAGATGCTCCCCCGCTGCATCGTGGCGGTGCATCGGGGACAGATTTGGGCAAACAGCGAAGAATTGCAGTTTGTAATCTCCGCTCTTTCAGATACGACGCACAGTGCGAGCGTTGAGCAAGAAAGCTTGTCAGTACTATCGAAGCGAGAGCGCGAGGTGGCTGAGAGCATCGTGGAGGGACTTACAAATCGGGAAGTGGCGGAGCGCCTTGGCATCAGTCAGCACACAGTGAAGAATTACGTTTTCAAGATCTTCGAAAAGCTGGGCGCTTCGAATCGTGTGGAGCTGGCGGTTCTGCTTTGTACAACGCTTTCGCAACAGGGGTTGAGTTAGGAAATTAAAGAAGCGCTGAGATCTCCCAAGTAAAATCTCATTACTCTCTGTCGCATCTGCCACTCGAAAATGCACAGCGGGGGCTAATGTTTTTGGACTCTCCAGTCCTTGGGCCAGAACGAAAGCTGAAGCTGCGTGGTGAAATTGCTTTGAGGCCCGGAAGCCAATAGAGGAGCGACCCAGCGTTCGTGCTGCATCATGACTTGCAGGTCGAGGCCGTTCTGCCAACGGTATTTGAAGGCAGCGTAGGCGTCCTGCTGCGTCTCCCCGTCTGGGATGAAGAATTGTGAGACCTTCACCATCCGAAATCCTGCGGTGATGCTGCTGGCGGGATTAAGCCAGTAAGTTGCCCATGTTTTACCGCCGGTTCCTTCGCGTCCGAGCCATGAGCCAAGAAGGTTGCGGTTGATGGTGTAGCTGTCTTTGTAGAGTCCCTCGTAGTAATAAAAATTGCCGCCCAGCACCTGCGTCGGGAAGGTATCGGTAGTCCCGCCTTCAACGTGCAGGTCTAATTTAGGAATTCCGGGGAAGTGGCTCAGGTAGATGCCGGGCATAACTGCTGATCGGTTGGGAGCATCGGCCGGCGAAACGTCGTCATGAACAAAGGAATCGATGTACGCAGTGACCCAGTTGCGCAGGAACGGCAGGCGGTAGCGAATATCGAAATTCGCATGGCGTGTGCCCGGCGTGTCGTGTGGATTAAATCCTACATTCGTGCCGCTGCTAGTGCTGGTTAACGTCTGCCAAAAAGTATGCGCAGTCAGAGGCTCCAGCCCTTTGCCCGCAAAAATCGAGCTGCGGGAGAATCCAATCTCAAGATTCTTCGTGGGTGCAAGCACGATTTTCTGCCCGAACGTGAACGGATCGGCAGGGTATTTGTTTCCGTAGAGGCGTCCAAAGAAGTTGTCGTAACGTATGGTTCCGAACAGCTTCGAAAACAATGGAATATACAGCGGGAAAGTGCGATTGAATCGGATTCCGTAAAAGGGCGCGGCGTTGTTGCTGAGCATTAGCGCGGTGCTGTCGTCCGGTCCCCACCAGTAGGTCTGCTTGCCGACAGAAATCTCATTGCTTAGCAAGTTGAAGGATGTGTAAGTGTCCAGCAGTCGGAATACGTTCTTCGTGGGCACACCATTGAACGACTCACCGGGAATCAGATCGATCTGCGCCAGTGTTTGATTGACCGGTGGGCTGTATCCCGGAAGGGATGGAGCGTGCTGGTACTCACCGCGTACAAAAAACGAGAAGCGTCCGGATTCAGCACAAGTCTCAAATCCCACTATTTGCTGCAAGCCATCGCCGAATGGGCGTCCGAAGTCATCAACGATGGTCTGCCCAAAATGGAACCCGTCGTTTAGCGGAGATCCGGAGATGTACTGCGTACGCGTGTACACCCGATCAATCAAGAGCGATTTACTCTGTTGCCCTCCCTGCAGCTCGTTCTCATGGTGAAATTCTGAACGCAAATCACTTAGAACGAGGCTGCCTTCACTTCCTGCAGGCGGTTCTTGCGCGCGCGAAATCATGGCGTAAACCGCCATCCGTGTCCACGGCCGGATGGCGGCGAAGGTCGAATCAACGATGTTGAGGGCTGCGAGCCGCTCAACCGCGGGATAGATCCAGCTGTCGAGTTCGATGTACGTGGAACTCACGCGCTCAGCGGGAATTGGAAGTTCCGCAGATTCGAAGGTGCCGTAGTTGACCGCGGGATCGTGATGGTTTCTGTATACGCTTCGCCCGATGAGGTAGCCCATCGTGCCGCCGATAAACACGTCTGAAGGAAAGTGCTTGTCCCCGGTTACCCGAGCCACGCTGACGGCGGTTGCGAGGCCGTAGCTGGCAAACTGGGAGAACCAGCCGGGATATTCGTGGGCGATCACCGTGGCGATCGCGAAGGAAATGCTTGCATGCTCGGAGGGAAACGACGTTCCACCTGGCTGGAAGAAGTTTCCTTGCCCGCGATCAACATCTGGACGCTCACGCCGAAGGCCGTACTTAAGTACATCCGTAAGCACAAATGTGTCGGCGGCCGCCTGGGCTGAGAGCAGCCCCGTTTCCCGCATGTGTTCGTCGCTGAACTGCCTTCCGCCGAGGTACATGAGACTTGAGGCGCCAAGAAAAAGCCCCAGTCCGAGGTCGGAGAATGTCGCGCTTGCTGGAACGTGACTGTGTCGCGTCAGCTCATGTGAAGTGGTGGCGTCGGTTACGAACAAGCCAGTCGAGATCCCCCCTGCTGGGACTAGCCACTCGGCATCGGAGATCTTCAGGTGAGCTGGGCAGGTCCAGATTCGCTTCTGGTCGGATAGGAAGCCCTGAAATCCTCGTTTTGCGTCACCTGCGACGCTGGCGTGGGCATTCGGCTTGGACAAAGGGCTCTTAGCAGGCGGATTTTGCCGATTCTGCGAATATGCTTCCGGCGCCACGCCCAGAGTCAAAAGAAGAACCAAAACGACAGTATGTTTGGAACGTAGTATGAAAGGTCCTAAAGCACTGCGGAATTTCGACAAAATCGTCCTACTCTCTATATATTTAGACAACACAATAAGCCGTAAGAAATGACAGCCGGAAGTAAGCACACGCTGTGTCATAATTACCGGCCCAACGCCAGCGCTGTGGTGCTCCACAAGATGTGCAAACTCAAATTCCCAGATTGGACATTATCCCCGGCAGAATACCCTAGCGAACAAGCGATTTAGCTCTAAAAATTAATTTTTTGCTTGCCACATCGCTTCCAGCAGCTTACATTTTTTCAAGCTTGCGAGAAAGAACCAGCAAGCACTCGCTCCGTTAAAAGTCCTTTAACAATTCCGGGGCGACCTTGGGCCCTCGCCGCACCGAAAATTTTTTTTCGGCGAAGTCCTTTGGTAAGCCAATCAATCGCGCAGTTTCAAAAGGTACGTCCTAAGTGACGATAGCGAAGCTTTGTCTGCAATTGCAAAGCTGAGTCAGCGAACCGATGATGTCAATCATTCCCCTGTCCGCCCACGCAGAATCAGAAGTTCTTCCCCGATGGTTTGCGGTTTATACAACTTCACGCCACGAAAAAGCCATCGCTGAGCACTTCGCGCTGAGAAAGATTGAGTCCTTCCTGCCTCTCTATCGCACTCAGCGCCTCTGGAAGAACGGCTGCAGGATGGACCTGCAGCTGCCGCTCTTTCCCAGCTACATCTTTGTTCGGATACGTGCCCTTGAGCGAGTGCGCGTGCTTGAGGTACCCGGAGTGCTCTCTCTGGTGAGCGCTGCGGGAAAGCCAGTGCCACTGCCCGAGCCAGAGATTGAAGCACTCCGTTCCTCTCTGCCGTTGGTAAAGTGCGAACCGCATCCCTACCTCGTGATCGGTGATCGAGTTCGCATCAAGAGTGGGTCGCTAGAAGGCATGGAGGGCGTGCTACTGCGAAAAAAAGGATTCCTCCGCGTTGTTCTTTCTCTTGACCTGATTA
>QIBA01000066.1 GCA_003225175.1 Acidobacteriota bacterium | reverse complement strand
GCTGAGACATGAATCGTGCCGCTAGGAGGGAACAAAATGTATTCTGCGGCTCGCTCGCGCAATCCTGGCTCGATACCGAAGTCGGCGGCCAACTTGATCAGCTTCTTCCTCTTGCGCTCCAGTGTGATGTGCGGCGGCTCTGGCGTCTTCCAATGTGAGTCGTCGGGACCAGGTCCCCACCAATCCTGCGTGGAATTCGTCTCCTTCCATAGCAGCCACATCTTCCGCGAAGGCTCGGTCAGGAGGTTTTCACGCGAATATCCCATCGCTACTGCGAACCGCTCTGCGCCTTCGCCACAGAGCATGACGTGCCCGGTGTGACGCATCACATCACGCGCTACCAGACAGACGTTCTTTATATTTCTTACTCCCCCGACGGAGCCTGCCTTGCGCGTGGGACCATGCATGCAGCATGAATCAAGCTCCACGACCCCTTCTTCATTCGGAAGCCCGCCAAGTCCTACAGTCTGATCGTTGGGATCATCTTCCTGTGCCTTGGCTACCTGTAGAACGGCGTCGAGTGTGTCCTGCCCATCCTTAAGCATCTGCCAGGCCTGGTCAATGGACTGCTTGCCCGTAACCTTGGTAATGATGACCGGCTGCTTGGGCTTCAGTAGTTCCCTGGTCTGAGACAATCCCATCGATGACTGATTCCCGTTTTGACGTTGAGCGATTGCGTCCCGACTAAAAGCAAGAGAGGCAGTCGTGACGGCGGCGCTAGACAGAAAGTCTCTGCGGGAAAACCACATGCACGGTCCTCCAGGGAAAAAGAAACCGACAAGGATAAACTGAGCTGCTGGGTTCTAGCTACTGGCAGTGGATGGCAGGAAACAAGACCAGGGGCGAACACGAAAGCTCGCTAGTGGCCAGTAGCTCCTTACGCTACTTGTGAGCTATTCAGCAAGTGCTTCTTGAGTGCATTCCCGTTTGGAAGCTTATGGTCAACCAGATCGCGAGCGGCCTTAATGGATTTCTTGATCTCTCCCGGATCGCGCTTTGAAACCTCAGCGATTTCCTCGATGGTGAAGCCCTCGATTGCGAATAGAGTGAAAGCCTCACGCTGTTGTGGGTGAGCTCCAGTTAGGGCTTTCTCGACTTGATCGATAAATTCGTCCGAGAGCGCAACTGCCTCGGGAGTGCTGATGTCGCGATTTGGCAAGACATCTTCTGTGCTGAGCCTGTCGTCTGGCTGATGAAACTGCAGATAAGCGTCGTCGGTGCCGCTCACGTTCGGCTTTCCGGCAGGCATTTCAAAATGCACCGTTTCAGTCTCGTCGCCATTACGCGCAGCGACAGTGGAGATTGCATTCAGCGCGAGACCATAGAGCCAACGTTCCACTGATACTTTGTCGGGCCGCTGCTCTTCGCCTGAGAGCGCTGTCGCGATGGCATCATCAATCACCTCTTCGCGTGTTACCAAATTTTGCTGCAAGAGTCCGGTGACTTCTCGATAGCGAAGCTCACGATCGATAAAACGGTTGAGGCGAGGGAGCTCAGTGGCTACATAGTGATCGATGTCGCGGCTGACGAGAGCTCCACCTGGAATCGGTCCCCCGTTGGTCACCGAAGCGACGGTCTGCTCAAACGGCACGCGCCGATGTTCTTTCGAAATCCTGCGCCACTTATGACGATTGCGCAGCAAATCCTTATGTGCGTTCAGCTGATGGATTAAATCGTGGAAGCTGCTCTTCACGGCACCCACTGCAGTTGGCGCGGTGCTTTGGCTCGCCATCTGTCCGGAAGGCAGGCGCAGGTTCAAAGAGACAGTGACCCCTCCACCTTTGGTTGAACTCTCAGCGACAATTCCGTGGAGGTGTACGAGCTCCGGCCGAAACACCTGGAGGCGTTTGGCGAGTTTGTCTGTTTGTTGTTTGATTTCTCGCTCGGTGTCTGTGTTCTTCGAGGCCTTATAGCTGAAGTGGACGTTCATTTACGCCTCATGCGAGAGCCAGCTTCAGTCCACAGACGTGGCACGAAGCGCGCCGGCCCCGGCCCAACCTTTTCTTGTGGCAGATTTTACACCTGTTGAATAAGACGCGAGCGTAAATCAATGTGTTGCATTTTTCGTGCGGAAAGACGGCTGTCAGATTGCCCTAGATGCGACGCGAGCTCCTCATTACACGGCTACAGTGAACGAGTCTTCGGTACGAACCACGGGACGATACAACGTATCGCGCTCCACTGGAACCCGTCCGGCTTCGCGGATCAGGCGCTCCAACTCTTGTCGACGCATGCCTTGCGGTGTTGTAGCACCGGCATCGTGGTAGATCTTTTCTTCGATCACTGTACCGTCAAGATCGTCAGCGCCGAACCGAAGTGAGACCTGCGCAATCTTCGGGGTGAGCATCTGCCAGTACGCTTTGATATGCGGAATGTTGTCGAGCATCAGACGACCGATCGCGATTTGCTTAATGTCTGACATTCCTGTCGTTTTTGGCAAATGTTGCAACGGTGTATTATCTGGATGAAATGCCAGTGGAATGAACGTCTGGAACCCATGCGTCAGTTCCTGCAGATCCCGCAAGCGCACTAGATGGTCAACGCGGTCTTCTTCATTTTCAACATGTCCGTAGAGCATCGTGCAGTTCGACTTCAAACCAATTTCATGCGCGGTGCGTGCCGTGTCGAGCCATTGATCGCCATCGATCTTGTGGTCGCAGATTACGCGTCGCACGCGATCATTGAAGATCTCTGCGCCGCCTCCAGGTAACGAATCTACGCCCGCAGTTTTCAATTTCTCTAGCGTTTCGCGAATTGTGAGCTTTGCGCGCTTGGCTAGGAAAGCCACTTCCACCATGGTGAAGGCTTTTAGGTGGACCTCTGGAAAGCGTTCCTTGAGCCCGGAAATTAGATCAAGAAAGTATTGAAACGGCAGATCAGGATGCAGTCCGCCCACAATGTGGAACTCGGTGACTGCTTCCGAGTAACCAGAGGCAGCGGTTTGCCATGCTTCTTCCAGCGCCATGGTGTAAGCGCCGTCTGTATCCTTCTTTCGCCCAAAAGCACACAGCCGGCAAGCCGCCACGCAAACGTTCGTCGGATTAACGTGCCGATTCACATTGAAGAATGTCGTATCGCGCCACAACCTTTCGCGGACGTGATTAGCAAGCCAGCCTACCGCCAGAATGTCTGGCGAGCGATACAGCCAAAGTCCGTCCTCAAAACTTAGCCGCTCCTGAGCGAGTACTTTTTCAGCAATGGGACGCAGATGAGCGTCGTCAGTTTGAAAGCCGTGACGGGCAGAAGAGGCTGATGCGGAAATCGGAAGCGTGCTGGACATTGATCTGATGATAGCCCATACAAACAGGCAGAGTCAGCAGCCGCGGGTGATGATAGAGTCTCGTGGAGACACGGCATGCTGTGTCTCTACAGCAATGTCGATCGAACCCGAAAAATCGCCGAAAACTAAGTGGGTAGAAATTGAAAGGTATATTCAGCTGGGTGTGCTGCTGCCGGCGGCCACGTTCGTAGGGTGGCTGATTGGACACTTGCTCGATGCCTACTTCCATACGAAGTGGATCTATCTCGTCGGTCTCGGATTCGGAATTGCTGCCGGATTCATTCAACTCTTCCGGGTAGCGTTGAAGGCAGGCGATGACTGAAGAACCGCTGGGCGCGAATCAGCCGAACTCAGATGCGCCTTTCTTCGCCACCGCTTATACGCGCATAGTACGCATTCTCGCCGTACTCATTCCCTGCGCGACGATTGGATTCTGGATTTTTTATAATCATCGATTCGCTGTCGGTTTTGTCATAGGCGGAGCGATTGCAGTCGTAAACTTCCTGTCGCTCAGAAAACTCGTAATTGCCTTCGCAGACCGGGTGATAGCCAGCTCCGGCGCTCAGCGTTCGTCGGGATTCGTGCTGCGCTTTGTACTCCGATATGGGATTATCGCGATTGCGGGCTATGTTATAGTCAAAAGTTCCGCCATGAGCGCGTACGGCCTCCTGGTCGGGCTCGCTATTCCGGCTATCGGCATCATGATTGAGGCCGGATACGAGCTGTACGGATCCTGGCGTCGCGGTTATTGATCCAGACCCTCGGTTGATTTCCCGAATGACAGAAGAGCTGCTTTTTACGCATTTCTTGAACAAGTACTTTGGCGCAATCGCCATTAAGATCCTGGCGGCGCTCGGCGCGCATCCCGTTACAGCCGGCGAAAACAAAGCCTACCTGTTCACTTACAATCCTGCGGCCCCGATATCGAATTTTTTCGCCATGGAGGTGCTGGTCGGCAGCATCCTCGTGGTTCTGTTCATCTGGACGCGATCTAGAATCTCAGTCGATCGTCCCGGAGCGATGCAGCACGCCTTCGAAGTAGTCGAAGAGTTTGTCAATCATCAAAGCGAAGAGATCATTCCCGCTCACGGTGTTGAGAAGTTCACGCCATTTCTAGTGGCGTTAGGACTATTTATCCTAATCAGCAACTTGATCGGACTGGTGCCCGGATTCCTATCGCCAACGGCCACTCCTGCAGTGCCGCTGGGGCTGGCAATCGTAGCGTGGCTCTACTACCACTGGCATGGAATCAGAAAACAGGGTGTGCTTACCTACGCGAAGCATTTCACCGGCCCTATGCCGATTCTGGCGCCGTTAATGATCCCGATTGAAATCATCAGCCACATCGCTCGCATGATGTCGCTCACGATTCGTCTTTATGCCAATATCTTCGCCGGTGATTTGGTAACGCTGGTCTTCTTTTCGCTCATTCCAATTGGTATTCCGGTCATTTTTCTCGGTCTTCACTTATTTGTTGCCTTGCTTCAGGCATACATCTTCGTGCTGCTCGCGACCGTGTACCTCGCCGGCGCAGTGGCCGAAGAACACTAGACTTTCTTTTTTTGCTTTGTCATTCCGAACGAGGTAAGGAATCCCTACTGTACTGTGCCCAAACTTTACGGGTGTCCTGGGGATTCCTCGTCGCAACATCAGCGGCTCGGAATGACAGAGGCGACTACAAGTTCTCGCCCAGGCGGTCCTGGCTTGAAGCTGCGAGTGTGAGGGCGCGAGCTCGGTGAGCGTCAACCACCTCCTTGCAGCAATTCATAGTACGGAGCACCAACCATGCGTAAGTTCACGTTCTTTCTTCTGGCAATGACGGTCCTCTTCATTGCCTCGCCGCTCTACGCGCAAGCGGGAGGGGGCACTGCACCAACTTTCAACTGGGCAATTCCGATCGGTGCTGGTATTGGAATGGGAATCGCGTCTGGTCTTTGCGGTATTGGTCAGGGACGCGCCACTGCTTCGGCTGCAGAAGCGCTGGCTCGCAATCCCGGAGCACGCGCCGGAATCCAGCTCTTCCTGATCCTCGGCCTCGCTCTGATTGAGTCCCTCGCGCTGTACACACTGGTAATCATCTTCGCCAAGACATAGACATTAAGAAATTGAACTCACTCTGCCCTTGGTTCGCCGAGGGCATTTTTTATTTGCCGACTACAATCGCAGCATGGCTGCAGTCCTCGAATTCGAAAGCATCAGCAAGCGATACCGCTCATTCCGCGGACCAGAGCATTGGGCGCTTCGTGACTTCAGCCTGCAATTGGAACCTGGCGAGATCATGGGTTTCCTCGGCCCGAACGGCGCGGGAAAAACAACTGCCATTCACATCGCCCTAGGCTTGGTCCAACCGACAGCGGGAAAGGGTACTCTGCTACGTCAGCCGTTCGGAAATGTTCTCGTTCGGCAGAAGCTTGGCTTTCTTTCGGAAGCTCCAGCTTTTTATCATCAAGATGCACGTAATGCTCTGAAGTTTTATGCACAGCTCAATGGCGTGACGGAACCAAACCTCTCGCGTCGCGTGAAGGATCTTCTTGAGTCAGTCGATCTGGCAGAAGACGCGAATCGCAACATCGGCAAATTCTCGCGCGGAATGCTGCAGAGAGTTGGAATCGCGCAGGCGCTGATCAACGACCCCGAATTGCTGATTCTTGATGAACCCACCTCAGCCCTTGATCCCCTATCGCGGCTCAAAATGCGAGAACTTTTGCTGCAGCATCGCAGTCGTGGAAAGAGCATCTTCCTGAGCTCGCATCAGCTCTCCGAAATCGAACTGATCTGCGATCGCGTGATCTTCATCCAAAAAGGTCGTGTGATAGCTGGAGGTCACACGCAAGAACTGCTCCGGGATTGCGGTGAATTCGAGATCACAGCATCTGGCCTTCGCTTGGCGCCTCCGCAGGCACAGAAGAGTCACGTCCAGGACGGACATCTTGTGTTTTTGACAACGGCAGCACAACAGCGCAGGTCCATCGAGCAAGTCTGGTCAGCGGGAGGAACCGTCGTCAGCGTCGTACCAAAAACGCGAACCATGGAAGAATTGTTTGTTGAGCTTATGACCAACTCCGAATCCACGCGGGGGAAGACGCAATGATTCCCGTTCTGCTTCTCGCTAAGAGTTTCTTGCGGCAGAACCGCTGGCTGCTGTTGGCTTTTGTGGCCTTGCCGCTTCTGTTAGGAGCATTTTTGTGGTCACCACATCAGTCTGCGAGCCGGCAAGACGTTGCTGAAATGGTTCAGCAGGAGATGTTCTATGGAATTGCAGTGGTCACGTTTCTTGCCAGTTCAGCGATTTACAACGAGAAGCGTTCACGACGAATCATCGGCGTACTCTCAAAGGCAGTGAGCCGAAGACAATATCTGCTCGCATTACTGCTGGGCTCAGCATACTTTGCGCTGGCGTATTTCGCATCGGTTGGAATCACTACTATTTGGCTTGTCGGCGTTTCCTACACAGTCTTAAAAACCGCCCTCGCACTGTTTGTGCGTGGCACTCTGGCGTCGCTGTGGGCAGCCGCGCTTGGAATGTTTCTCTCAACGTTGCTGTATCCGTTTTTCGCGGCTGCAGTTGCGTTGCTGATAGCCCTTGCACCACTTGGTTTCAAGAGTGTAAACATGTTTTTCGCGCCAGCCGCAGTCCTAATGAGAGGCTCCGATGACTTGGTAAATGTGATGCCATTTGCAGCGTTGCTGAGTTCACTGGGAGAATCATTTGTCATTCTCGTCCTCGCGGCACAAATCTTTGCACGTCGAGACGTAGCTGTAAGTATCGAGTAATTTGTTGCTGGAGCGGCAGTGCGCCGAGAACCGTCACGCGCGATGGCACGCAAGACCTTCGGCTATAATCGAAACAGACTTGTTACGCGCTGCTTTCGCCGGATTCCCTCGACCGAGCGCTGGCCAATGGAATCCTTGGACAGGACGGATGACTGAAAACAATAGCGGAAAAAGCAAACCCAAAGTTCTGGTCGTGGATGATGAGCGCGTAATCGCGGATACCCTGGCAATCATCCTGAATCAAAACGGATTCGCCGCAACCGCAGTCTACAGCGGCACGGGAGCGATCGAAAAAGCTCGCAGCGAACGGCCAGACCTGATCATCAGCGATGTCATCATGGACGACATGAACGGCATCGATGCCGCCATCAACATCCGCAAATTTCTGCCCTCCTGCAAAATCCTGCTTTTCTCAGGACAGGCCGCAACGGCCGATCTGCTGCAAAACGCTCGCGCCAAAGGCCATCAATTCGAAATCCTCGCCAAACCGGTTCATCCGCAGGATTTGCTGGCTAAGCTCCGCGACTGACTACACTGCTTTGAGCGTCTGAGCTCTCCCTGCCTTCTAATGCGTCTTTGGGGACATAAAGCCAAGTTCATGGTGCCGGGAGGGGGAATCGAACCCCCACAGGCCTTTTAAGCCCTGCGGATTTTAAGTCCGCTGCGTCTGCCAGTTTCGCCATCCCGGCTTGCAGGAATTGAATGATGCAGCACTCGTGCCAGTGCTGCCACACTCTCAGTTTGGCACATAGCTTAGATTGGGGCCAAGCCGGTGTGGATGCGGATTCAAACTTCTCGTCGCCAGGAGGAAGCAGCGGACGCACATGCGATCCTGAAGCAGCGCGAAGATCTTACCTAGGCCGCAGATCACGGCTTAAAGCATGCTTTTCGAGGACTGAACCTGCACCACAAGTCACTTGAAGTCTGGCGCGTTTTGCGCCTGGAATGGCAATCCCAAAACGGGTCCAAACCGGAAGCAACCCAGCTCGACATTAATTCACTGCTCAAGGAATTCATGTGGATCAATGGGGGTGGTTTTGCCGTTTACAGTGACTCTGATAGTATTCTTGTAGCAGTAGTTTTCGTTCTTTTTGTTGGCAGTAACCTGAGCGGTCACGATGTTCCCCGAGGGCGATATCTGACTAATCAGTGATAGATCGCCGTCCGCCGGCGTGTCCCTCTTCGTGTGATCAGAACAACGAACTCCGAGCATCTCAGGCACGTCGATTGATTCGCCATTATCTCCAATCCATTTGATCGTATCCTTATGATGGACCTCGATGGCATAATCTTCATCCCAACCGTTCACCATGCTTGTAAGATAGCTGACCGGAATAATGCAAGTTTTCTTATCCTGTCCGGTTCGGACGGGACAGTCCACAGTTTCCAGGCTGTTCCCACTATGGTCCTTCCGCTGATGATGCGTGACTTGTAACTTGCTCAGACTTTTGCATTTGTAGAGCAGGACGCCGAGGACAGTCACGACAACTAGAAGCACAAGAATCAACGCGTTCTTCATTGGAGTTCTCCAATCCGAATGTAATGAAGGGCCGAACGACTGGGCTCAATGTACGTCTGTGAGGTGCGACTTGAATTCCGTCGAGTTCCTTAATTCATCCAGTTCCAAAGCGCTATTCATCTCAGCACGAGAGTATCCGCGCTTCATTGCCGCCTGCAACCAAGGGATAGCTTGGTCCTTTTCCCCGAGTACGGCATGAACTATGCCCGCAAAGTATAACGTTTCGGCATCGTTTGGGCGAAGTTGAAGTGCCTTATTCAAGTGCTGGAGAGCTTCGGCTCGTTTGCCGAGCATCGCGGAATACTCGGCTGCGAGAGTATACACATCCGCATCCTGCGGGTTTACTTTCAGATCGTCGGCCGCCAGTTGGAGCGCCTTCTCCAGAGGGCTCCCGGCCAGATCGCGCTTAAACGGATAGAAGTAATAGGCCCGTCCCAGATTGCCAAAGGTCTGGATCGTATGGCTTCCCATAGCGACAGCCTGCTCGAACGACGCAATGGCTTCTGGAAAGCGCCGCAGAGCCAGATAGCTTAGTCCCAAGTTGGAATATGCCTGATAGGAAGGTCGAATAGTAATCGCTTTCTGTAAAGCCTCAATAGACCGCGCGTAGTCGCCGGCAAAGTAGTAGTCCGCCCCGAGGCTAAACCAGTAACGCGCATCTTCAGGAGCCAGCTCAATTGCTTTCTTGTATTCTGCGATGGCGAGCGTGTACTTAGCTTCGCGGCGATATAGATGTGCGAGCTGGCCATATCCGCTGGCGTACTGCGGATGAATACTGATCGCCTTCTTGTATGTGTCCTCGGCATCCTGCATTCGATTCAGCTCAACGAAAGCTGAGGCCAGTCCGCGATAGGCTTCATCGTCGTTCGGATCGGCTGCAATCGCCATCTGAAAGTCTGAGACAGCCGCCTGGTACTTGCCGATTCCACGATGGACTACTCCGAGGCAGACATTACCCTGAGGGGACGGCGGGTCTAAGGTTAGAGCCCGTTCACACGCCGAGCGAGATTGGTCTATCAGCGACGCTTCCTTGGTGAGTCGATACTTTTCGAAATATGCAAGACCCAGACCGGCTGAGGCTCGAGCGTACCCTGGATCCAGAGTAAGGGCCTGCTGAAACTGCACGATCGCGCTATCCACGTCCTCGGGAACGGTCTCGTTCTCCAGGAACCCAACTCCGCGAGTGTAGAGCCGAAATGCTTCACTGTCCGTCGTACCGTGTCCGTGCTCGCCAACGCCCTTGTGCATTTCGATTTCGAGCATCTGCACAGTTTTTTCGATTACCTGATCTTGCAGCGTGAATGCATCGGAGACGCTAGCTTCGAGAGTTTCGGCCCGCAACAGCCGCCGCGTAGCCGCGTCTACCAATTCGAGACTGACACGAGTGACACCCTTGATGCGCTGAAGGTTAGCGGCAATCGCCAGATTTACGCCCATTTTCTTATGCGCATCGGCGACGTCCTCAACGCGTTCCGCTTTTATTTCCCGCGGAGAGACTATTTGTACGGATTGGGCGGCTGTGATTTCCGTCAACTTGGCTGCCACTGCCTCTGCAAGGCCTTCGTCAAAAGCCGGATCGTCATTGTTGATACTCCGAAATGGCATCACCGCCACATATTTATTGACTGGAACGGGATGCAGCTGGCGCTCTATCCAGCCGGCGATCCTTCCGCGCTCGAGGCCTACGATCAATCCAAAGATGAGTACCAGGAGTCCCACGATCGAAATACTCAGAGCGCGGTTGCGGGCGCTGGATGCTATCGCCGTGTCGAGCACTTCCAGATCGCGCAACATCTCGCGCGCTGATTGATAGCGCCGCCCGGGATCTTTCTCGAGAGCTTTGAGAATTACCGTCTGAAGCGGTTCGCTTATCTCATTGTTAAGCTTCGCGGGAGGCGGTACCGGACGGTTGAGGATGGCGTCAATCAGCAATGCTCCCGATTCGGTAAATGGCGTCCGCCCTGTGCACATCTGATACAGCACTAGTCCCGCAGCATAGACGTCACTGCGAGGGTCAAATCGGATGCCTCGGAGTTGCTCCGGGGACATATATGCCAAGGTGCCGGAGAGGACGGTGCTGTGAGTTTCGGTAGTTAAAGCGTGTCTTTCGGGTTCCTCCTGATCGTGTATGTGTGCCAGTCCAAAATCGAGGATTTTGAGGAAGCTGTCTGGCGTGAGCCGGAGGTTTGATGGTTTCAGATCGCGATGAATAATCCCTTTCTCATGGGCGGCCGCCAGTCCGCGCAGCAATTGCATTGTCAGTGAAACCGCAAGAGTTTGGGGCAGAGGGCCGCGGCTCAGCAACTCATCCAGCGAAGCGCCAGGAATAAGTTCAACCACAAGAAAATCGCAGTCATCTTTCGTGTCAAATTCAAAAATAGTCTCAATATTCGGATGACTAAGGCGAGAGAGCGCAAGCGCCTCATTACGCACCCGGTGGCGTGCAATCGCGCTTCGTATGCTTCCAGGATTTAGGAGCTTAATGGCTACATCACGGTCGAGCCGCTCGTCATGGCCTCGGTAGACGACGCCCATTCCGCCCGCGCCGATTTGCTCTAGAAGACGGTACCGTCCGAGCATTCCTCCGGTATGGATCGTGGGCGCAGACATAGCGGGACATGTTTGCGTCATCCTATGTCGGGAACAGACGGCGGTCAATAAGTAAGAATCTGGAGACAAGAATCGGATGAAGTACTAACAAAGCCCGCTTTTAGCTATCGGCCGGCGGGCGTTCGGCCTGATTACGTCGCGTGTAGTCACAGAGACTAAGAGCGCAACCCGATCCCCGAAGCCGAGCGCCCTCTTCACTTCACCCGATCACGCGATTCTCCCCCAGGCGCATGGTTAAATAGACTTCCTCATGTCTTCTTTCCGCAGTGACAATCGCACCTCTGAGCAGATGCGTCCGGTAAAAATTACCCCTGATTACATCGCTATGGCTGAGGGATCTGCGCTCATTGAGGTTGGACATACGCGGGTAATCTGCACGGCATCGATCGAAGAAACGGTACCGGGATTCCTTCGCAACAGCGGGAAAGGCTGGATTACCAGTGAGTACGCTATGCTGCCACGGGCGACGCTCACGCGAACTCCACGGGAATCGAGCAAAGGGCACGTTGGGGGAAGAACACATGAGATCCAGCGCCTCATCGGCAGGTCGCTGCGAGCTGTTGTGGATTTGTCAAAATTGGGTGAGCGAACGATCTATATCGACTGCGATGTCATTCAGGCAGATGGGGGCACCCGCACGGCGTCAATTACCGGAGCTTATGTTGCGTTGGCGCTGGCGCTGCGCCGATTGATGGCTGCCGGAACCTTGAAGAAATCGCCGTTGCGCGACACCGTGGCAGCAACGAGTGTAGGCATCGTCGATGGCGCTGTGCTCCTCGATCTCGCCTATGACGAAGATTCACGTGCACAGGTGGACATGAATCTGGTCATGACCGGGGCCGGCCGATTTATAGAGCTGCAAGCTACAGCCGAGCAGGTCGCATTTGATGACCAACAACTGGCACAGCTCCTGCGAATCGGCCGTCAAGGTATTACAGAACTAATGAAGTTGCAGAACGCGGCATTAGAGCGAGTCCAGTAGCACCTTCGAAAGCGGTAGGCTAGAATCAGCGTCGCAATTGTTGAATTCTTCAGCCAGATGGCTCATAGCAGCTGAATCATGTTCCATTAGGCGTTCTCGATAATCTCAAGAAATTCCCAAGGAGGAATTCCCGTGAAGTTGACACCCGGAAAACTGGCCGGCATGAAAGCAGTCTCCGATGCGCGAGGCGTAATCGCGGCGGCGGCAATGGATCAGCGCGGATCGCTGCAGAAGGCTCTTGCCAAGGAAAAGGGCGTGCCTAATGTCCCCGAGAGCATGCTGGAAGAGTTCAAGAGCATCGTCACTGAAGTGCTTACACAATATGCCAGCGCTATCCTGCTCGATCCGGAGTACGGACTGCCGGCCGCGAAGCGCCGCAACAAAAGTTCGGGCCTGCTGCTTGCGTACGAACAGACGGGATACGACAACAACCGGCCCGGGCGCATTCCCGACCTCCTCAATCACTGGTCGGTCCGTCGGTTGAAAGAAGCGGGCGCGGATTGCATCAAGGTACTCATCTACTACTCGCCGTTCGATTCCAAAGAAATCAACGATGAGAAGCACGCCTTCGTTGAACGCATCGGCGACGAATGCCGCGGACAGGACATTCCGTACTTTCTCGAATTCGTCGGATACGATCCGCAAGGTGGCGATGAAAAAGGTTTGGAATACGCGAGACGCAAGCCTGAGAGCGTAATTCGCAGCATGGAGGAGTTCACAAAGGAGAATTACGGAATAGACGTCATGAAGGCCGAAGTGCCTATCAACATGAAGTTCGTGGAGGGAGTGAGAAGCAACGCAGGGAAGGGTTCCGCCTACACCCGCAAAGAAGCGATGGAGCTATTCCGCAAATCGGCAGCCGTTGCCACGAAGCCGTTTATCTATTTATCCGCTGGAGTGAGCAATGAGGAATTCGCTGAGACGCTGGAGCTAGCTGCCGAATCAGGTGTCAAATTTAACGGAGTGCTTTGCGGACGCGCAACCTGGGCCGCTGGGATTCCCGTATTTGCAAAACAGGGACAGAAGGCTTTCGTTGAGTGGATGAAAACCGAAGGCGTTAAGAACATCCAGAACGTCAATGAAAAATTGAAAGCCGCGACTCCCTGGTACGAGGTCTACGGAGCGGAATTGAAGGCGGCTCTCGCTTAATTCTTCGTCTCTGAATCAGGAGCCCAGCCGGTCATCGCTGGGCTTTCTTTTTTGCCACGCATTGAGACATCGACATTCTTCCGGACAGCATCGTTCCTGTTTGGAGGAGCACGCAATGCCAGAAGCTATCACCCTTGAACGCGCGAGGAGAGACAAAGAACAAGGCAAATCGCCGAGCACGCAGGCGGGAGAGTTTGTACGCGAAGAAATGGATCATATCCGGGAAGGCAAGCACGGCGCGAGGAGCACAAAACAAGCGATCGCGATTGGCTTGTCGAAGGCACGCAGAGCTGGGATTCAGCTAGGTGCTCCGAAAATCGGCAAGGCCTCAAGTCGCACCCGCAAACAAGCGCAGCGAGATCTCGCGAAAGGCCATCGGCGATCCCGGACTGTTTCGACGCGCCGCTCGCAAGCAACTGAAAAGGCTCTGAAGCGCGAGCCGCGTTCGGCTGCATCGAGGAGCGCACTATCGAAACAAGCTAAGCAAGCGGCAACAAGGCGCAGCAGCACATCGCGCAGCCAAGCTGCAAAGAAGGCGGCTCGCACCAAGGGTCCCGCCGTGCGCAGGCGCGCGGCGCAAAAGGCTGCGGAGACGAGGCAGCGTCGGGCGGCATAACTCTACAGGGTTCTTTAGGTTACGTGGTCCCGGCCGTCCCTCGGCGGGCACAGTATCAGACTTCGTGAATGTGCGTTCGTGCGAGGCCAACATTTTCAATAATGTTGCAAAATCGCGCATTGTGGCAGTCCCACGCCGTGTCCGGCCGCGGGCGGCCGGAACGATGTAACCAAAGGCTCAGTGCACGGGATTCGTTTGTTGACGCGTAGCACTAGCAACCCTAAGATTCCCTTCATCCGATGTTTTAGGAGCAATTGGTGAGACTTCGACACCTCGCGTGCATATTCACGGCCTCTCTGATCGTGATCCTCTCGTCCGCTGCGTTTCCAAAAGCCAATTCAGCCGACTCTCGCCTGAGAAAGTCTTATCGCTTCGAACGCGGCGGATGGATTTACGTTCATCTCGAAGGTTCGCCGAGCAACATCGGTTATCAGCACGGATATCTGCTTGCGTCCGAGATTGAGGATGCGGTCCAGTCTGTCCGCTTACTCGACAGACACAATACGCAGCGTGATTGGGAGTTCTTCCGCAATACGGCTCGCGAGGTTCTTTGGCCTCATATCGAAGATGAGTATCGCCAGGAGCTACAGGGCATCGTCGACGGCGTCAGAGCAAAGGGGAGCAAATTAGATGTTTGGGACATTGTTGCCCTCAATGCCTTTGAAGAAGTACCGGATTACTACGTGCCCACGCTAGATAAAAAGCAAGCTGTGCTGAATGCGCCGCAACTGCTTCCACCCGGTAACTGCAGTGCCTTCGTCGCGACCGGCAGTTACACGAAAGACGGCAAAATCGTAATTGCGCACAACAATTGGACAAGCTATTTGACTGGGGCACGCTGGGTAGTGATGTTCGATATCGTCCCGCAACGTGGAAATAGCATCCTTATGGATGGCTTTCCCGGCGTCATTACTTCAGACGACGATTTCGGTGTGAATTCCGCGGGCATCATGATCACCGAAACGACAATTACGCAGTTTCATGGCTTTGACCCAAAGGGTATTCCGGAGTTTGTTCGTTCTCGCAAGGGGATGCAGTACGCAAATTCCATCGATGACTATGTCCGGATCATGAAGGAAGGCAACAACGGCGGCTACGCAAATGATTGGCTGATTGGAGATCGCAAAACGAACGAGATCGCGTACCTCGAATTGGGCCTGAAGCATACGCCTCTCTGGCGCACAAAAGACGGGTATTTCGTGAGCTCGAATTTCGCCCGAGATCCTGACGTCATCAAAGACGAAACCGACTTCAATCCAAACGATATGAGCACTACTCCAAATGCGCGTCGCGTCCGCTGGGAAGAGCTCATGAAACAGAGCCAGGGAAAGATCGATGTCGCCTTGGCTGAGCAATTCTTATCAGATCACTTTGACTCTTATCAGAATAAAGAAGAAACGAATGAACGTGCCCTCTGCGGTCACAGCGATACCAGTCCCCGGGGAATAAAAGTTTGGGGGTGGGAACCGTACTATCCCGGAGGCGCGGTGCAAGGCAAAGCTACCGATAGTGATATGGCAAGCAAGATGCAACTCACAGCTCGTGCTGGACATCCCTGCGGCGCAGATTTTCACGCGAAAGAATTCCTCGCTCAACATCCCGAGTTTGGCTGGCAGGCCCCACTATTGCGCGACATGAAGGCCGGCCCATGGACTGACTTCAAGGCTGGTGATCGCGCGAATGCACAGCATGCAGCCGCCCCGAACAAGGGCGTGAAAGTGAAGCTAAAGCCTGTTACACAACCAAAAGTGCTCTCGGCAGATCGAAAGGACATTGGCGAATAATCGACCTGAACTCTGACTCAAGCGATTTGACGTAAATCGAACGGAAAGATCGAATGGACGCACTGAAGGACTTTCGCAATTTTTCTGGAATCAACGAGGCTTGGGAGCTGATCAAGACTGGTTTGGTCGTGATTCGCGAGCAAGCATACCGGCTTGAGCTTTGGCACTCATACTCAAATCCGGACATTCCCTACTATGTGTCGGTCTATGTCCAAACTGACGGAGTTTGGAAGAAGATGCAGGATCCCATTTTTCCTATCGGCCTCGATGCAGATCAGACCATGCGGGAAGCTATGGCCTTCCTTTCTGAACGGCTGGCGGCGTGAGTGCTTCGACAAGACAGCCGAACTTCTCACGTTTGCAAGCAGAGGCCCGTCACTGCCAGTGCACCGGCTTTCGGGTGCGGAAGCTGCGCTGAACTCTGGTATCCTTATCCGTCATGAAGGTGCTGTTTCTAATCCTTCTGATTTCCTTTGTAGTGATCGCCGGGAGCATCACTGCTGTACTGCTTCTGATCCGGCTACACCGAATGCGCGCGTCTGACGCCGCTCTGCGGCGGGAACTCGAACAGATTGAGCGCGATCATGGCAGCTTCCATACCGACCGTTCTTGAGGACTGAAAGACTAATGGCTCAGGCACTTGCAGGCCAGACAAATCAAGTTGAAAGCTTTGCAAAGGTTAGGGCCATCGATGCCGCGCTGGTGATCGGCGGCAGCCTGCTCATGGCCGCTTGTGGCCACATTTCCATTCCGCTGTGGTTCACGCCTGTCCCGATCACGCTTCAGACCTTTGGTTTAATGTTTCTAGCCCTGACCTTGGGAGCATGGCGATCTGCGGCGGCATTGCTTCTCTATCTTGTCGAGGGGGCCTCGGGCCTGCCGGTCTTCAGTCCGCATGGACCAGGTGGACTATTGCAGCTGTTTGGCCCCACCGGCGGTTATCTGATCTCATATCCGTTTGCGGCCCTTGTGGCTGGCCTGATTGCGGACAAGCTTTCGCTCCGCTCACGGGTGGTTGCTTTCTCCCTTGGCGCAGTTGCTTGCAGCATTGTTGTCTTCACCGCCGGCGCTTTCTGGCTCGCTGTGGTATCCCATAAACCAGCTTCGACGGTTCTGGCACTTGCAGTCGTACCCTTCTTGCCTGGTGAAGTGCTCAAGAGCGTCGCAGCCGTTGGAGCCGCGATCGGCGTTACGGCACGTGGAAAAGCGCCCGCTTAGCCCGGGAAATTCCCTGAGGGTTCCCTCTTAATCCTGCCTCGAACAGCAAGGACTCTCAAGTGATCATGCGTTCACGCAGAAATTTACAGAACTCCCTGTTATTCTCCTGCCTCAAGGCAGAATTTGCGTATTTTGGGCAGAATTCGAGCATTCTGAGATGAAATTCATCGCAGGCCCTGATGTTCTCCCTGTTGTTTCGCTTTTGTTGTAAGTTTTGCTGGTAGTATTCGCAAGCCTCTCACCAGATTTTCATCTCCAGCAGGTACACTGAGAAGCACCATGTCCAGTTCGGTTTCGTCTATCTCCTCTAGTTCGCTGTCAGTTCAGCCGCGTGAGATTTCTGTAGCCCATAGCCCGGACTCGGACGACGCTTTCATGTTCTACGCGCTCGCGACCAACAAGGTTCGGGTTCCCGGTTTGAAGTTCATGCATACGCTCTCAGACATTGAGACCCTGAATTGCAAGGCTCGTGAGGCCTTTTACGATCTGACCGCTATCTCCTTTCACGCCTATCCATACCTGCAGGAGGGGTACGCCCTGTTGCCCAGCGGTGGAAGCGTAGGCGAAGGCTATGGTCCGTTGATCGTCTCGAATCGGGATTACACAGTCGAGGAAATCAGGATGAAAAAGGTCGCCGTACCGGGAAAGCTAACCACCGCTTATCTGGTGTTGAAGCTCTTTGCGCCGGAGATTCAGACCGAGGTGGTTCCCTTCGATCAAATCATTCCTCAAATTCTGGATGGACGCTACGATGCTGGCTTGATTATCCATGAAGGCCAGCTCACCTATGGCAAGTCTGGACTGAAGCGCATCGTGGACTTCGGAAAATGGTGGCGTGAGGAAACAGGGCTTCCACTTCCACTTGGAGGAAACGCGATCAAGCGTGAGCTTGGGCCGGAGCTCATGCATGAAATTTCTGTCGCGCTGAAAGAGAGTATCCAATACGGACTCGATCACCGCGACGAAGCTCTGGAATATGCCATGCAATTCGCCCGTGACCTTGACCGACAGGTCGCCAGCAGATTTGTCAGCATGTACGTAAACGAGCGCACTCTGGACTACGGTCAGGAAGGGCGGCAAGCAATCACACGACTGCTGGAAATGGGATACGACCGTGGAATCATTCCACACCGTCCGAGTGTCGATTTCATCGATTAGCTGCCGCTAGTTCGCACGAGAGGAAGTTCGCGCCCGAAGTGCAGAGTTGGTTTTATCTACCCCGCGATGATCATCGTTGTGTCTGGACGAGAGAGCACATCTGAAAGCGGCCGTGTCACACTTGTGTTCGGAAGCTTTCTGATTGCGATTAATTTCGCCATGTACAAGAAATCTGCGCAAACAAAGTAGAGCAGCGAGATCGCGAGGAGGTCGGCAATGAGTATTCGAGCATTTGTAATCACGTTGCTCACCGTGAGCGACAACAGAACTGCAACTACGAATAATCCGAAGCGCAAAATTCCGTTGGTGATTGAGATCTCCAGCAGTTCATCACGTCGCGACCGCAGCAAGGTCAGCGTCTTCAAAACGCTTTCCCTCCATGTCGAGTCACCTGTCAGCGGAACGAGAGACAGGAACCAATTCAGCGTGGACCACGCGCTCACAATGATCAGAAAAGCGAGAAGCAAAATTGCCGACATCAGGCCAACACTTGGTTTGTCTTTGCCGCCCGCAGATGCCAGGCCGGCAGCAACTAATCCTGCGAGAAACCATCCCGCCATACTTGCTACCGTCACTATGGCGCGAAGCAAACTGACGACAAAGCACAGTTGAAGACTTGCTCCCGGCCTAAGAGCAGCGCGGCCCAGTGTGGCGTAACGGCCGAGAGCACTGAACAAGACCCAGATCGCGGTGAGAGCCAGCCCTGCCGAAAAAGCTGCGCGCCAGATCAATCTATGGATCGAGGCAATCCCTACGGCAATGTCTTGCGCCAGCTGTAACGGGTTCAGTGCCGCCATTGCCTGCACCCTGCGGGGATTGACGCTGAGGCTGTCGAGAACGAGGAATGCTGAGAATGCCGTGATAATGACCACGATGAGGCCGAAGCCCCAACGCCATCCAATTTCGATGAGCAACAACGCAGGATCGCGGCCTACCTCCTGGATGCCCTCAAGTAGCCCATTGCGAGACATCAACGAGCCACGATGTTCACAAGTTTATTGGGCACAACGATCATCTTGACGATCTCTTTGCCGTCCAGCAACGCGCGAATCTTCTCGTCGGCGGAGGATCGAGCACGGACTTCATCATCGTCAAGTCCGGCGGGAACCACAATCCGTGAGCGATTCTTGCCATTGATCTGGATTGGAATCTCGACCTGCTCTTCTCGTGCCAATTCGGGATTGAACTTGGGCCAGGATTCCCGGAGCAACTGCGATTTTTCACCGAGCGATTCCCATAACTCTGACGCCAAGTAAGGCGCGAACGGCGCCAGCATAAGCACTAACGTCCGAAGTGTCGACGCCACTTGCTTTGCTGAAATCGCTCCGGACGCAATTTGCCTTTCAGCGGCCGTGATCGCATTCACCAATTCCATTATCGCGGCAATCGAGGTGTTGAAATGCCAGCGTCCTTCAAAGTCGGTCGACACTCTGCGGAGCGTCTGGTGCAACTTTCGTTCGAGGTCGCGCGCAGCTGATGCCGGGGCGGAGGACGGTTTGACTGAGAAATCAGCGTATCTCATCACCAGCCGATAGACCTTTGCCAGGAAGCGGCTGACGCCCTCAACGCCATTCTCTTGCCAGTCGAGATCCCGGTCTGGTGGAGCAGCAAAGAGCGAATATACACGCGTGCTGTCTGCGCCATATCGGGACACCATGTCGTCGGGGGATACTGTATTACCCCGACTCTTAGACATCTTGGCGCCGCCCCTGATCACCATACCCTGAGTGAACAACCGCTCCACAGGTTCAGAATTATTAACCAAACCCATGCCGCGCATGGCTTTAGTCCAGAAGCGGGAGTAGATGAGGTGCAGGATTGCGTGCTCTACACCACCAATGTACTGGTCGATGGGAAACCAGTATTCGACAGCTCTTGCATCGAGGGCCGCAGTTGTGAGGTTGGCATTCGTGTAACGATAGAAGTACCAGGAGGAATCAACAAAGGTGTCCATGGTATCGGTCTCGCGTCGAGCGCCGCCCTTGCACTTCGGACATCTCGCGTTCACGAACTCTGGCAGCCGCGCGAGAGGCGAACCACCCTGCTGTGTGATCTCCACGTTCTCCGGCAGCACGACAGGAAGATCTTTTTCGGGAACCGGAACTATACCGCAGCCGTCGCAATACAGGATTGGGATCGGCGTCCCCCAGTAGCGCTGTCGGGAGATGCCCCAATCGCGTAAGCGATAGGTCACGGTTTTCTTCCCGAATCCCTTCTCCTTCGCGAAGAGCGTCATTCGCTGAATGGCTTCTTCGTTGCCCAGCCCGCTGAACTCACCGGAATTGATGAGCAGGCTGTCCATCGCTGTATACGGCAACGTAGGTTCTTTCTGCTCACCCTCCTCGTGACGGCGTGGCAAGATCACGATTCGGACATCGATGCCGTACTTCTTGGCGAATTCGTAGTCACGCTCGTCGTGCGCTGGGACCGACATGATGGCGCCAGTGCCGTACTCGATCAGGATGTAGTTCGCTACCCAAATGGGAATTTTCTCGTCATCGAACGGATTGATGGCATAGCTGCCCGTAAAGAAGCCCTGCTTCTCCGCTTCACCGAGCGCACCAGCGTCGCGAAGGACGCGCTGTTCAGCTACGAGTGCGTCCAACTTTGTGAGCAGTTCAGGATCGCCACCAATCAACTTCGAAACAACCGGATGCTCGGGAGCGAGCTGGATCGAAGTTGCTCCAAAGATCGTGTCGATACGAGTGGTGAAAACCGTGATCTTCTCGCCAGACTCGGCGACCTTGAAGTCAACCTGCGTTCCCTCGCTGCGGCCGATCCAGTTGCGCTGCATAGTGCGCACTTTCTCCGGCCAGCCTTCGAGTTTGTCCAAGTCGCGAAGCAATTCATCCGCGTAGCTGGTGATACGCAAGAACCATTGCTCCAGATCACGCTGCTCTACGGGAGTTTCTTCGTGTCGCCAGCAGCAGCCGTTCACGACCTGCTCGTTTGCCAGAACGGTCGCGCACTCCGGACACCAGTTCACCTTGCTCTTGCGGCGGTACGCCAATCCGCGCTCGTAGAACTTCAAGAAGAACCACTGATTCCAGCGGTAGTAGTCGGGCAGACACGTCGTAACCTCGGTCTCCCAATCATAGGAGAAGCCGAGCCGCTTCATCTGCCGCTTCATATTGGCGATGTTATTCAGCGTCCATTCACGCGGAGGGGCGTTGTTCTTGAGCGCAGCATTCTCAGCGGGCAAGCCGAAGGCGTCCCACCCCATTGGATGAAGTACGTTGTGGCCTTTCATCCACATGTAGCGCGCGAGCGCGTCGCCGATGGAGTAATTGCGCACGTGTCCCATATGCAGCGCGCCAGAAGGATACGGTAACATCTCGAGGACGTAGTACTTCTTGCGAGCGGATGTCGCGGGCTCCGCACGATAGAGCTCAGGCTGCTGTTGCCAGCGCTGATGCCACTTCGATTCTATGCGCTGTGCGTCGTAACGCTGTTCGCGGTCTGGCGACTGCTCAGCACCATTCAATATTTCGGTTTTCTCCTGGCTGCACATGGGAATACTTGATTTTACGTGTTTTGCCACTTATGGCGAAGAGTGGACTAGTTACTGGTGCAGCCATCGAAGATGGTTTACCACCCACTAAACTGATCTTTTAGCGACACTTCCGAAACCAAGAATCAGCCAGCCACCAAACTCTTCAAGGCATCGACATTTCTTTGGTCGTCGCCTGGTTCGTCGATTGGAGTCTCGGCAATGAAGGCTGCCTGTGCCGTTCGCGAATCGTTTAGCAGTCGCCGAAATGGATCCAACCCAATCTTTCCCTTCCCGATGTGCTCATGACGGTCGAGGCGCGAAGCTCGTGCCGATTTGGCATCGTTGCAATGCCAAACAGGAATGTTCTTCAGGCCGATGGTGTTCTCAATGTATTTCATCGTGTACTCGAAACCCTCGGGCGTGACTATGTCGTAACCGGCCGCGTGCATGTGACACGTATCCATACAGGCGGCTACGGGCAAAACCGGTCGCAGGCGTTCTATCAGCTCCGTCACCTGCTCGAAGGAGCTACCCAACGAATACTCTGCCCCCGCCGAATTCTCAATCAGGACCTTGAAGCCGCAACCCTCAAGATCGAGACCGTTAGTTGCCTTCTTGATCGATTCTGCCGCTCGTGCAAGTCCCTCCTCTCTACGGAGACCCCGATAAGACCCGGCATGGAGCACAAGATACTGAGCGCCCAAGGCGAGACCTCGTTGTACTTCTCCTCGAAAACTTTCGATGGACTTGTTCAGGAACTCTTCCGTGACGCTTGCCAGGTTCACGAGATAGCTGGTGTGAATCACAAGCGGCGCGATTCCGTACTTTTCCCGCAGCCGCATCATTTCGTCGCATTGGGATTTCGCGAGTTCATACGGCTTCCACATTCGCGGCGACGATGAAAATATCTGGAATGTATTGCAGCCTAGACGATATGCACGTTCTGCAGCGGTTTCCACGCCGCCGGATGTGGAAGTATGGATGCCAATTCGCCGGGAAGTCAGCTTTGCAGGTACTGCGGGAGCTGGTCGCTTCAGGATGTCCTTGGATTCCTGCTCCCACTTTGTCGGCATAAGCCGAGCATAGCAGGGCTCAGTCGGAGGAGAGCGGTGGACCCCTTGAAGACCCTCGTAGCAGATGTCCACTTCACGTCGCGGATGCAAATTGCGGCCTCTCTTCGAAATTCATTACACTGGCAGTTACGTTTTCAGGAGATCGCGAATGTTGGTTGTGATGCAGTCTCATGCCACTGAAGAGCAAGTGCGCGACGTTTGTCGAAAAGTCGAGACTCTGGGACTGCGCGCGCATCCCATTCCCGGTGCGCAGCGGACTGCGATAGGCATCACTGGTAATCAAGGCTCTGTTGAGTCCGGAAGCTTGGAGGAAATGCCAGGCGTTGGTGAGGTCATTCGTGTCAGCAAGCCCTACAAACTCGTCAGTCGTGATCTGAAGCCGGACACTACGGTTGTTCGCTTCCCCAACAGTCACGTAACCATTGGCGGCAAGGACATCGTCGTAATGGCAGGTCCGTGTTCCATCGAATCTGGCGAGCAGGCGCTCACTGTTGCCGAACAAGTTGCAAATGCAGGAGCACATTTTCTACGTGGCGGCGCCTACAAACCTCGCACTTCCCCATACTCATTCCAAGGATTGGGAGAAGAGGGATTAAAGATCATGGCGGAAGCGCGTGATCGCTTTGGTCTGCTCATCGTTACTGAGGCTGTCGATAACGAATCACTGGACCTCGTAGAAGAATATGCCGATATGATCCAAATCGGTGCGCGCAACATGCAGAACTTCTCACTTCTTAAGCGTGCAGGTCGCGCTCGCAAGCCGGTACTGCTCAAGCGAGGCATGTCTGCCACGCTGGAAGAGTTGCTCATGGCTGCCGAGTACGTGATGAGCGAAGGCAACTATAACGTTGTGCTTTGTGAGCGAGGGGTCAGAACCTTTGCCGATCACACGCGAAACACGCTCGATCTCAGCCTTATACCTGCCGTGCAACGGCTCAGTCATTTGCCGATTCTTGTCGATCCAAGTCACGGAACGGGCAAGCGGAACAAAGTGCTTCCCATGGCGCGGGCCGCTGTGGCTGTTGGCGCCGACGGATTGATTGTCGAAGTGCATCACGATCCCGACCATGCGCTCAGCGACGGACCACAATCGATCGTGCCTGAGCAATTTGCCACTTTGATGTCAGAAGTCACTCAAATTGCCGCGGTGCTGCGGCGCGGCGTGACCGCTCCGGTATACCCATCTGCGGCATGGACGGGACAAGGTTCCTCGCGTCGCGCTATTGCGCGATAGTCGATTGGTACTGCTACACTCTCTAATTCCGGGTCTCCGCCTGTTCTCAAGTGCTCTCCCATTTCAAAAACACCTTGTCCATGTTGATTGCGTCCTGCCTTGTAGTCACAGGTGCTTGTACTCAAAAGCTACCAAACTATCCGCCGGCCTATCGCGAATATGCATTCGTCACGAATGGGAAAAGCAATAGCGTTTCCGTTTTGGACATGCGCAATTACAAGCCGATCGCCACAATACCGGTAGGAAACAATCCAACTGGTGTTGCCGTCAATACCCAGAAAAACGAGGTTTATGTCGTCAACACGGGATCCAACTCACTGAGCGTGATCGATGCTGAACTGAACAAAGTCGTTGGAATCATCGCCCTGGAGCGCACACCATATTTCGTCGATGTTTCTGCGGATGGTACTCGAGCTTTCGTGGCAAACTCCGGCTCAAACAGCGTCTCCATCATCGACATTTTCCAACGGCGAGTGTTGCGCAACATAACCGTGGGCAAAGCTCCTGGAGAAGCACGCGTCTCACGCGACGGGAAGACCGTCGTAGTATCGGAACGCCTGAGCGATTCTGTTTCCGTGATCGATGCTCAGACTATGAAGGTGCGGTCTTCAGTCTCAGCCTGTAAGGAACCAACGGATGTCGAAATCCTGCCCGATTCGGGAAAGGCATTCGTAGCATGCAGCGGCTCGGGGCAGGTTGCCGTAATCGGGTTGAATATGGAAACTGACATGACGAATCCACAGACTTCTGCGCAGTCGGTTGTTGATCGCAAAGAGGTAACAAAGTCCAAGGAGTTTGCCGCTATCAAAGCCGATCGCCTGCTTTCAATTCTCGATGTTGGTTCCACGCCGACTCACCTGGCGCTTAAGCCCGATGGCGGTCAGGTTTTTGTCAGCAATTTCGGCGCAAACACGATCTCGGAGATTATCGCGAGCACAAATGAAGTTGGGGCGAGTTATCTCATTGGCGCTGGACCAGTTCGCTCGATCGTGAGTGCCGACAATTCCACTCTGTACGTTAGCAACTTCAATTCCGATACCGTTTCGGTTTACGACATTGACGAAGGAAAGCTCGTTACAACGGTGCCCGTGGGTCGGCGTCCGGACGCCCTCGCTCTCTCTCCAAATCAGAACTTCCTGTTCGTCGCTGACACAGCTGCAGGGGACGTAAGCGTCGTGCGAACGGCTGTGAAACAGGGAGCCGTGCTGCTCACCATCATCCCAGTTGGTCAGCAGCCAAATGCAATTGCCGTAAAAGCCTTCCTGCTGCGGAAACCACCGGTCGTGCAGTAGCGTAGTCCAAAATCGGCAACTCTCGATTCCGCACGGCTCGGGCTCACTACTGCGCATCGAATTTTTCAACCACAATGCCAATTTCGAATCCAGTGGCAGCATCTCTGCTGCTCTGAGCATTCTTGTTGCTGTCAACAATCAGTGCCGCGCAATCAGGTGAGTTCATGAACCAACCGGCGCATAGGCAGCATGCGGAAAAATTAGTGGAACTCGGCTTGCAGATTCACGAAACCACACTCGACTGCTCACACTTCGTGAATTCGCTGTTTAACGCGATGGGCCTCTTCTATCACTACGAGCCCTCGCGAGTCCTTTACCGAGGTAGCGATGCTTTCCGACGAATCTATCGACCAACTGTTGGTGACCTGATTGTCTGGCCGGGACATGTCGGTATCGTTATTGATCCCGAGCAGAAAAAATTCGTAAGCGCACTTAGATCCGGCGTGAAAGTAGCCAGTTACACGTCAAACTACTGGAGGCGGAAAGGCCGGCCACGTTTTCTGCGTTATCGTTTTACCGACACTCCAGTTCTAGCATGGCAAACTTCGAGCGGGATCAGTAATGAAATTATGAGCAAGTCCGGAACAGAGTAAACGCGGCATGTTAGCGTGGATCTTTGGAGGATGGTGAGCGCGGCAGGATTCGAACCTGCGACCCACGCCTTAAAAGGGCGTTGCTCTACCAACTGAGCTACGCGCCCACTATTCCCAATTTATCACGGGGTTAGCTCGTGGGCGGTGGAATCAGCGCACCTGAGATGATTTGAAAACACTGCACAGTGTAAACAGATTCTGGTTTGCCGATTACTGGATTGGAGCGTCATTCGAGCCAGCAGACTGCGATGTATTAGCGCGGATTACGCCGCTTTGGTCGGTGAAGAAACTGCGATTACCAGTCTGGGCACGAGCTGCAGGATCCGCCTGTACTGAAAAACCAACGTTCAATTGTCCATTGGGGATTGGCACATAAGTAAAGTAGTATCCAGACTTTGCAGTTCCCGGCGTCGTGGCATTCGCCAAGATGTTGTCAATCTGACAGGCGCTGTCAAGTTTAGGCGGGGTGCAACCTTTCGAATCACCCAGATCCTGCAAGACAGTGGAGAAACCAAGGGCTCCCGGATTGCTCCATCCTGCTGCAAAATAGGCGGATTCGGCCGTGAAAATCGTGTGTAGGCTGGATACGGCTGACGCTTCATTAGCTGCCATTTTCGCGCGCAGCAGATTAGGAATCGCAATCGCCGCGATGATGAGAATGATGGCGACAACGATCAGCAACTCAATTAACGAGAATCCCTTTTGCCTTCGCATGTCGCAATTATCCTTCTACAGCCATACAGCGGCTGTCACCCAGTATGTATCGCACCCGAAGTGCCAATCACGACAATTTCGTTTTCCCGTCTCAAACTTGCAAACGATGGCTCCTATTTCCATAAAACTCAACTACTTACGGAAAACTTTCAAGAGCGCGATCGCAGCGGAAAATACGACGACCTCCATTTGCAGCGATCTATGACACTTTTTGTCATCCCACAAAAGCGGTAATTTGTCATTTCCTGATAGCGGATGGGTGAACAAAAGTTGGCTCGAAGTTCAGTTCTCTAAGTGTGGAAACACGGGTTCATTGGATTGTTGCACTACGCTCACGCCCGAATAACTGCTCATGACAGGTCCGTGATCATCGAAAACGTGTGATAGTCCGACTGGGAGAAACCGCTCCTTCAGCCAGCGTTCATTGACACCGAAAGCAGGCTATCCTATAGTTCTATGCGACAATTCTGATGCAAGCACTCCCATTTACCGGCTTTAGCTACCGCTACTGGTTCTTTACGAGTAGCGGCTCCGGTGAAGCGCGTGCCTGCGAACGAAGCTGAAGTTTAATCGTTTAGCAATCATCAGCAGAAAACACCGAAGGCCGCAACTTTAAGTTGCGGCTTTCGCTTTTCAGTACTGATTCCAAGGAGGCGGGCAGTGATCATTAATATGGCAGAAGGCGCGACCGAGGCTGAAATTCAGCACGTCATCGATAACGTGGTTCTTTGTGGCTATCAACCTCACGTAATTCGCGGAACTGAGCGAACCATCGTTGCAGCGGTCGGCAGCGGCGGAAATCGAACACTGCTTGAGGCGCTCAAGATCGCACCTGGCGTCGAGGACGCCATCCCTATTGCACATCCATTCAAGTTGGTTAGCCGGCAAGTTCGAGGCGAACCGAGCGTGTTGGAAGTCGGCGGCGTAAAGATCGGTGGAGAAGAGGTAGTCGTAATTGCTGGACCCTGCTCCGTTGAGTCGCGAGAGCAACTGCTCGACACGGCAGTTGCAGTGAAGGAAGCTGGAGCCAGCATGCTTCGCGGAGGAGCCTACAAACCTCGCACGTCTCCGTATGACTTCCAAGGTTTAGGAGTCGAAGCATTAAAAATCCTCTCCGAAGCTCGTAAGCTGACTGGACTGCCTATCGTCACGGAAGTGATGAGCACCGAGGACGTTGATCTCATTTCGGAACACGCGGATATGCTTCAGGTTGGCGCGCGCAACATGCAGAACTTTGCGCTGCTACGGCGACTCGCGAAAGTCGATCGCCCTATCTTGCTGAAGCGTGGACCATCGGCGACGGTTAAGGAATGGCTTTTGGCCGCGGAGTACCTGCTCTCCGGAGGAAACTCTCAGGTTATTCTCTGTGAACGTGGAATCAAGACCTTCGAAACGGAACTGCGAAACACAATCGATCTTGCTGCAATCGCCTTGGCAAAGGAACTCTCGCACTTGCCCGTCATCGCCGATCCGTCGCATGGGACTGGAAGACGAAGTCTGATTAGCGCTGTATCACGGGCTGCAATTGCGGTTGGTGCCGATGGCCTGATCGTTGAGGTTCATCCTTGCCCCGAGCGAGCGCTGTCGGATGGCCCACAGTCCCTCGATTTGACCGGCTTTGCCGCGATGATCCGCTCCTTATCAGAGCCGCTGCGGAGGGTGGCTCCATTGCAGATGAAGGTTTCGGCGTGAGCTCAATTCGTGCGAAGCGATTGATGCGCAACTTCCACGAACGCTGTTGCAGCTCGCGGCAGAGTGCGATCCTTGCGGTACACCAGCCCGAGTTCTCGTTTGAGCTTGAGATCCTTAATAGGGATTAGCCGAAGACGTCCGGCTTGTACATCGTCCTGCGCGAAACTCGTGCTGATGACTGAGGCTCCAAAACCTCCCGCGACGAACTGCTTGATGAGAGTAATGCTGCCGAGCTCCATTGAGATCCGCAGCCGATCGCGGAAGGGATGGCTCGCCTGAATTACCAGCTGCAATTCGTCGCTGAAGATGCGAACCACACGCAACGACGAACTCTTGACCGGCAGCGTGACGATGCCTACATCCACGGCTCCAGCTTCGATCTTCTCGATGATCTTGCGACTGAAATTCCGATACACACTGATCCGGACCGATGGATATTTCTGATGAAAATGCTCAAAGACCCTTGGCAACACATAGAGAAAAGTTGCCTCGTTGGCGCCGATCGAGAGCACGCCGCGCGTTTCCTGCGAAGCATGCGACAACGCGTTCCTCGACTCGTCGTGCAAGCGCAACAAGCTCTGCGCGTATTGCAGGAGGATTTCGCCAGCAGGCGTGAGGCGCACGGCCTTTCCCGACCGGTCAAACAGTCTTTGCTGATAGGCTTCCTCGAGTTGACGAATCTGCGCGCTTACCGCAGGCTGCGACCGGAATACTTTCGCAGCAGCGCGCGAGAAATTGCCCTCTTTCGCCACTTCGACGAATGTCTTGAGGTGATCTAGGTCCAATCCTGGTAATCCATTCACGGCGTCTCTTATGCTCGTCTCGATTACACCTTGCAACTGCTCCATTATCCCAATAAGAAAAATCAATTCTCACAATTGATTTCTCTGATATTGCCGAAAACCTGATGTCTGGAGGAGGAAAGATGATCAGTCACAGGCTCATTGGAGCGATAGCTATTTTATTCTGCACAATCCTTACGCTTGCTGGACAAGATCTTCAAGACGCACCCAAGAGCGCGGCGACACTGGCAAGCTCCCAGCGCGCCGCAGAAGAGACCAATGATCTCAAAGCCGACGTCGCGAAAATGCGAGCCTTGCTTGGGCAGATGCAGCGAAATGTTGCGTTCGTTTCAACGGGAGACACGCCACTGAAGCATCAGTTCGAACTTGAAATCGATATGTGGCAGCTCGTCCTGCGCGACATGGAAAAGAAGCTCAACTCGCAGCAGACTGCCCCCTAGATGAATCAGAATTCGAAAGTCACGAAGCGTACCGCAGCGCTGTCAAGGTTCTTGAACTGGTGTCTGCCCCCCGGAATCCAGGCAGCGTCGCCGGATTTGAGGTGCAGCACCGGCCGTTCGCCGGATTCGGAATCCTGGCTGCCCAGATCAGTCAAGTCGAGATCCGTAACTGCTACAAGCAGCATGTCATCTCGCAGGGCTGCAGCTCGAAACGATTCACCCGCAGCCAATGACGTCCCTGCAAGGGTGACTTCACCCAAGCTCAGCGCCCACAAGGGTTCGAGGTGGGTCGCTCCCTTGCATCCACAGATCGCTCTTGCCGTGTTTTCTGCACAACCGCACGCGCCGGAGATGAGGCTGCGAGGCTTCAGTGCGATCATCACGCCTCGAAACTCAGCTGTCCCCCTGTTGCTCAGAACGTTAGTCTCAAAACTCGGAAAGAATCGGGTGTCTCCTGCCTGCCAGCGAATGTCAGTCTTCCCTTGTTGGCGAGTGAAGCTTAGCGACGAGTCCGTGAGAGCAACCCAGAATGTGTCACGTGCTGATTGAAACGCAGGGACGGAAGCGTGCGCCTGCAGATTGACTCCATAGACCGCCACCACGTCATTTTCGAACTTCGTTTGATATCGCGCCAGTTGGGAAGACTGTCCTACTGCGCAAATTGACTGTGAAATAAGAACTATGGCTAAAAACCGGATCATGATTGTCCCGCTTCATTAATAGATCCCGGACGTTTTGTTCCTTCACGAGAAGCCGTTCGTAGTCATTCGGAGCTGTATGCACAAATGAAATGTTCCGGTTGTGACAACGTATTGGGCTGAGAATGGTGCTCCGCAACCCGGCATCAACTTCTCTTACGCCAGTTTCTCGCACGCTTTGCCGAATATTCTGTAGCCTTATCCAGATTGACGAGCCCGAACACAACTCCGTTAGCGCCGAGACCCTTGGCCATATCGATATCGCGAGTCATTGTCAGGAATTCAAGATCAGAGTAGTGGAAATCTGCGCCACGGGAATGAATCATTACGTGCACACTTTTCGTTACATTCTCGCGTACAGTGGCAATGAGACCTTGGCTGGGCGTACCCGACCTTCCACACGATTGCTGAACAGCTCGATGTGATCCGCTCCGCCAGCCCTGGCCGCAACTGCGGATTCCGCTGCGTGCACTGCAATTTCAACAACAATTCGGTGCTGAAAACGCATTCTCGGTTCGGATTTGGGATAGTAACTTCGTATAACTCTCGTAACGCTTCCAGGTTACCGGATATTCCCATTTTGCCATCAAAAAGTTAGTAACTTTATTGGAATCCCCTCGCCGCATTCTCAATTCGCCTGTAAACTCATTTTGGAATTTGCAAAACAACTTAGGAACGATTGTCCAGAGTAGCGAATCCGTGCGACTTTTGTGGCATGAACTTTTTGAGTTTTGTTGATACAATTTCTTCTTCCCGAATCGGGAGTTAGGAGACGCTGTTGGATACCGAACAGATTCTTGAAGCACTGAGGGCCGAACGTCAGCGCATCGACAAGGCCATCGCTGCACTCGGAGGGAGTTCTCGAACGGGACGAAGCGCGCTGGGACGCCGAGGACCGCGGCATATGAGTGCAGAAGCACGTAGACGCATCTCAGAAGCACAGAAGCGGCGCTGGGCGGAACAGCGCAAGAAGTCAAAATCCTAAAGAATGGCCAAGGACTAAGCCAAATATGCCTAAATCATCGAAAAAGAAAGCTCCAGCGTCGCGCAAAGGCGCAGCTGGGAAGATTGTCCCTCTTGCAACTCTGGAGAAACAAGCAATCGCCAACGCTTTGAAAGTCGTCAACGACGATAAGCTCAAAGCCGCCCGCCTGCTTGGGATCGGCAAGACAACTCTATATCGCAAGCTCAAAGAATACGGCTGGTAATCATTTATTCGGGCTGTGGAGCAGTCGATTGGATTACGCTTCGCCGACTGCAACAGCGCACTAGCGCGCAGAGATAAATAGCAAGCAGGAGCGGAGTTGGGAAGACTTTCCAGTCATCTGAGCCGCTCCTGCTTTGTGAGTGCGATCCAAGTCCTACTCTGATAGCCCCGGTACAGAGCGAGAAGGACACCGTTATCATTGGCAGGCTCCTGCAATGGTCATAGGCAGCTCAAATCAACCCTGATCGTACGAGCCAGATCGACCCTATGGCAACGATTGCCCATAAGAGAACTCCCTGTATCAAGGGACGTATTCCGACTTCGGCGATCGCCTTGCGTGACAATCCACTCCCAATGAGAAACAAAGTCACTGCAAGCCCGACTTTCGCGGCACTTAGTAACATTGCATAGCCAGGAATAAAGGATGGCGGAGAATAACTCCTCGCAACCGACGCCACGACAAACATGAGAATGAACCAGGGCACTTGCACATATGTTTTGTGGTTCTTAAGCGCAGCGACTACGAGCGTTACTGGGACGATCCAAAGGGCGCGCGTCAGTTTCACTGTAGCAGCCACTGCGAGTGCAAGATTTCCGTAACGCGCTGCAGCTCCGACGACAGAACTTGTGTCGTGAATCGCCAGCGCTGACCAAATCCCAAACTGAGTTTCCGAAAGCCTGAAGCAGTGTCCGATTGGAGGAAACAGGAAGAGAGCAATCGCATTCAAGATGAAAACTGTGCCCAGCGACACCGCCACGTCGTGCTCATCAGCGTCTAAGACTGGTGCCACGGCTGCAATCGCACTTCCTCCACAAATGGCCGTGCCTATAGAGATCAACGCGGAAGGTATCCGTTGCACCGCCAGCCCGCGTCCGAGAAGCAAACCACATGCGATGGCAAAGCTGATTCCCAAGAGCGTATAAAGGAATCCTGAGCGTCCGGCACGCATGATGTCGGCGAGACTCATGCCGAAACCGAGTCCCACAACCGAAATCTGGAGCAACCACTTCGACCAGCGGGACGTGAATGCAGGAAAGGGATTCCCTAATATGAACGCCAGGGCTAACCCTAAAGCGAGTGCGAGAGAAGGAGAAGCTGAGTAGCCCGAGCCAATGAGAGCGATTACGAAAGCGAGTCGACCAACGTTTTTCAACAATCAGAATAGCAGCATCGAATCCGCGGAAAGGAATGCGCGAACAAAGCATTAAAGAAATTCAACCCTGCTCGGGTCGAGACAACCACCAAACAACTCGTCCTAAGATACGGCAATTTCGATCGAGGGTGAGTGTGCCGGATTGATTATGATCAGCATCCACAACCAGTACCTCTGCCGCTCCAAATCTCTTAAGCCTGCGAAGAAGCAAGCCGAAGTCTTTGTGCCAGACGAGCACGATCGTGTTGTTCAGTTTCGCGGAATCGAATTGTGAAAGATCTACCGCAACGAGGGAACCATCGGAAATCGATGGGCTCATGCCATCCCCGACAATCCGAATACAGCGAACGCTCTGCTTGTTCGCGCTCCAGTCACTAGGCGCCATCACTCTGGCAAGAACTGGGCTGCGATCGATATTCGGATCGTTGTCCCCTGGCTCGGTGGTACCTACTTTGACGCCCAGCAGCGGAACCGACTGGTTCTCCAGCTCTGCTACCGTGGATTGCGGGCTCTTGCTACTTTTCGATTTGCGTAGCGCTCGTTTTAGATCGCTGGCAGGAAGTCCCGCACGTTGCCAGAAATACCAGCAGTCCGGATCTCCCGAAAGAGTGCCCATATGGATGTAATACGCAGCTTCGGGTTCGTTGACTGCCCGCTCCCAGCGGGATACTGCCATGGGAGAGACATTCAGAAGACGCGCGAGCCCCGCCTGATTTAAGTGCAGACGCTCACGCAGACGTTCAATCTGTACTGCCCATTCTGGCCTTGCCAGCCTGGTGCCAGCGCGCATATCAGTTCTTGACAGGGGATGATGCCGGAGCTATTCTCGATAACATTAGAGTTATAACTCCTAAGGGCAGTATCCTCGTCCCTCAGTTGCCGTGATCTAACATCGCGCCACGCTGACCAGGACAGCGGGTCACGAATCATGACGTTGGATAATATCAAAAACCCCAAGTTGAATCGACTTAGCCTCTATCGCGGTATCTACAGCAGAATTGCAAAGCAACTTGGTATCGATCCTTCTTATGTCAGCCGCGTTGCGCGAGGGGAACGCCAATCCGCGAAAGTAGAGGCCGCGTTGCTGAAGGAGATGCGCAGGATCGAAAAGGGTCCCAACTGACTGAGGAGCCTCACAACGGCAGTTCTGCGCTCCACCTCTTACTGAAGTTTACTCCTTCAGAACAATTTGGTCTGCCCTCCCGTTTCCTTCATGGTCATCCGCGCTACATTACTCACTATGGCAACCAAGTTTATCTGTTCGCAGTGCGACCGCGAGGAAGCGCGTTGTGCCTGCGAAAAATACTGTATTTTGTGCCAGGCACTAAATGACGTTCGCTTGTCCGCTGACGGCGCATACTACTGCCGCGACTGCCGCGAAGCATGCGATTACCAGGCCCAGCGTTCTTCCTAGCCGACCTGCTGGTTGGATGCTTTGTGGTCAGATTACGACTGTTTCTCGGTGCTCTCCAAATACTTCACGTAATTGATTAGAAATCTCGCCAACGGTGCACCTGTTTTCGACAGCTTCGATTACTGCAGGGACCAGATTCGCACCACTTGCAGAGGTGTCCTTTAATCTGCGCATGGCGATTTTCCATTGCTCCAGGTGTCTGGTTGCGCGCAGGGCGCGCACTCGCTCTACCTGCTTGCGCTCAAGAGCCTCGTCGAGGCGTTGGATCGGAATCGATTTCTCACTCTTAAGCGTAAAGCGATTCACGCCGACCACGATGGCCTCGCCTTGATCGATCTTCTGCTGCACCTCATAAGCGGCGTTCTGGATCTCCTGCTGCACAAAGCCTTGCTCGATTGCACTGATCATGCCGCCGAGAGATTCGATCTTCTGGATGTAGTCACTCGCACGAACCTCGATCTCATCCGTGAGGCTTTCAATCGCATATGAACCAGCAAACGGATCAACCGTATGTGCGGCACCTGATTCGTAAGCGATGATCTGCTGCGTGCGCAACGCGATGCGCGCCGCCTCTGCGGTGGGAATGGCCAAGGCTTCATCGTATGCGTTCGTATGAAGGGACTGCGTACCGCCGACAACTGACGCCAGCGCCTGAATTGCTGTACGCACAATGTTTACTTCTGGTTGCTGCGCCGTCAGCGTTGAACCTGCTGTTTGAGTATGGAAGCGGAGCATCCACGATCTTGGATTTCTCGCGCGAAACCGATCACGCATGATGTGCGCCCACATCCGCCGCCCAGCGCGAAATTTTGCAACTTCCTCCAGAAAGTTGTTATGAGCATTGAAGAAAAACGAGAGCCTCGGCGCGAACGAATCAACTTGCAATCCGGCATTTAGCGCAGCCTCGACGTATGCGATGCCGTTTGCCAGTGTAAAAGCCACCTCCTGCACCGCAGTACAACCGGCCTCTCGCATGTGGTAACCGGAGATTGATATGGGATTCCATTCCGGCAAGTGCTCATTAGCAAACGCGAAGATATCGGTAATAATTCGCATGGCGTGCTGCGGCGGATAAATGTAAGTGCCGCGGGCGATGTACTCTTTCAACACATCGTTCTGCACCGTACCCGACAGTTTGCGAGGATCCGCTCCTTTGCGCTTCGCAACCGCAACATACAACGCCAACAAGATGATGGCTGTGGCATTGATCGTCATCGACGTCGAGATTTTCTCGAGATCGATGCCTTCAAACAGCCGCTGCATGTCTTCAATCGAGTCGATCGCCACTCCCACCTTACCGATTTCACCCAATGACATAGGATCGTCCGAGTCGTAGCCGATTTGTGTCGGCAGATCGAAGGCCACAGAAAGTCCCGTGGTGCCATGCGCCAAAAGGTACTTGTAGCGACGGTTCGACTCTTCCGCGTCTCCCATGCCTGCATACTGGCGCATTGTCCATAGACGACCGCGATGCATGGTCGGCTGAATGCCACGAGTGAAGGGATATTGACCAGGAAATCCAACCTGCTCGTCGTAGCTCCAGCCAGATTGCGCGAGTTCTTCGTCCGTGTAGAGCTCGCGCAATTCGACGTCAGAGGCGTGTTTTAGTCTTTCCGGTCGTGCCGAATCAGCCATTGCCACTCTCTTTGACCGCTGCATGGCGTCGAGCACGCCAGAACGAGCTAACCGAGAAGTAGATGAATGCGGCGACAAATGCCAGAGTAACGATGACGTGTGACACTGGAGCGGACTGGCCCGATTGAATCCTCTGCCATTGTCGCCATGCAGCTGCGAGGCCCATAGCAGCAAAGACTGCGAAGAAGAATCCGGTGATCTCAAGAATGAGAATCCGAGTGGCGCGTGCCGTCGCCTTCCCTACACTCTTGGCCGCCGCTACCCCGCCCCTCACCGCGTAATGACGGTTGCTGAGCCTCCACAAAACGCGTCCAACAGCGTGAGCGCGGAGAAGATTTCGCGAGTGTGCCACTGCAAGATTCTAAGCGCAGGCCACACATGGGGAAATAGGCATTTCCACTGCGGAATTGCAAAATCCGGCGTACGATACAAACCAAGCTTCCCATCAGTCCCATGGATTTGGACCAACTCAACTCTTTCCTGGAAGTCGCCAAACACTCCAGCTTTTCCAAAGCTGCCGAACGTTGTTTCCGTACCCAGCCTGCGATTTCGTCACAGATTCGCGCTCTCGAAGAAGAAGTTGGCGCGAAACTGTTCGACCGCTCCGGAGCGAAGGTAAGTCTCACCGTTGCTGGCAAGGCGTTTCAAACCTACGCTGAAGAAGCGCTGCGCGCGCTGAGATCGGTGAAGATGACGATTGCAGAGATGGAGCGCACTCCACGGGGGGAGATTGTTGTCGGAGCCAACGAGGCCACCTGTCTTTATGTCCTTCCCGAGGTCTTTGCCGACTTTAAGCGGCAGTACCCGAAAGTTTCAGTGAGCATTCAGCGGGCAGAAACAGCAAAGACGCTGGAGTCAGTCATAGACCAGACCGTTGACTTTGGAGTGGTCTCGATGCCAGTGAAAGACTCTCGCCTCGACGCGCTGCCAATACACCACGATGAACTTGTGCTGATCACCTCGCCTGGACATGCTTTGGCACAGCTCTCCCACGCCCGACTGGAAGAAATCGCTAAGTATCCGTTAGTACTGCCGAAGCTCGGACGCACACGCGACGCAATCGACGATGTCTTTGAAGAAGCACGCCTCAAGCTTCATGTGTCGATGGAGCTCGATTCCAGTGAGTTGCTCAAGCGTTTCGTCGCTGCCGATGTTGGTGTCGGCTTTGTCGCACGTTCAAATATCTCCGATGAAATCCGCGCAGGAACGCTGTCTGCTTTAAGCTTCATCGACCCGCCTATCAGCAGGGATTTGGCCCTGGTCCATCGCAAGGACAAAACTCTCAGCCGGGCTGCGCGCGCCTTTATGGAGATCGCGGTCAATAAAAAGGCAGTGCACAAGTTGGCACACTCCTGAACCGGCGAAATTCATATCGCTCAAATATTTTCCTCTGCGCGCAGTGCACAATTTCTGTTAGCTTTAGTTTTTTGTAGACGCCTTTTCCGGAGGGCTTTTGAATTGGGCAAAGACATGGTTCCCAAGCGGCTCTTTCTCACCAAAGGAGTGGGAAAACACAAAGAGCGCTTGACCTCCTTCGAGCTCGCATTGCGTGACGCGGGCATCGCATCTCAAAATCTAGTGCGCGTCTCTTCCATCTTTCCCCCGCACTGCAAATTGGTTTCTCGCAAGGAAGGCCAGAAATATCTCAATCATGGCGAGGTCGTATTCGCCGTAGTGGCCGAGAATTCAACCCGCGAGCCGCATCGTTTGCTGGCTTCTAGCATCGGCGTAGCGATCCCGACGGATCGCGGTACTTACGGCTATATGAGCGAACACCACAGCTTTGGCGAGACGGACGACCAGGCAGGTGATTACGCGGAAGAACTCGCTGCCGAGATGCTGGCTACAACGCTCGATGTTGACTTCGACGCAGACAAGTCCTGGGACGAGAAGAAGGAAATCTATCGCATTTCCAATAAGATCGTGCGCACCGCAAATATCACTCAGTCCGCAGTAGGCGATAAGCATGGACGCTGGACCACTGTGATCGCAGCGGCGATTTTAATTTTCGAGTAAACCCGGAAGGCGAACGCGAAGCCACGAAAGCGCGAATCAAAGGTCACGAAGTGATGTTCCAGGTTCTTCATGACCTTCTATATTGCCTTCCTGATCTTGGTGTTCGCTCTTGTTCTTATTTTTCATGAACGACCATTTCCAAATCGCACTAATTCAACTTTCCTGCTCCGCAGATCCGGATGCGAATCTGCACAAGGCCGTCCAGCAAGTGCGGGAAGCCGGGCGCAACGGTGCACAGGTTATTTGCCTGCCCGAGCTGTTTCGCACGCAGTACTTCTGCCAGCGCGAAGATCCCACGCTCTTCGACTTGGCGGAAACAATTCCAGGTCCGACGACCGAAGCAATTTCGAAGGCAGCAGTTGAAGCCAAGGCAATCGTAGTCACTTCAATTTTCGAGAAACGAGCACGCGGCCTCTATCACAACACCGCCGTGCTCATTGGAAGTGATGGTGCCATCAAGGGCGTCTACCGCAAGATGCACATTCCTGATGATCCGCTCTATTACGAGAAGTACTATTTCACGCCCGGAGATCTCGGGTTCAAGGCATTTGATACCGAGGTCGGCCGCATCGGCACACTCGTCTGCTGGGATCAGTGGTATCCCGAAGGAGCTCGCCTCACCGCGCTGCAGGGTGCTCAAGTGTTGTTTTACCCGACGGCCATCGGATGGCATCCTGCTGAAAAGGAGCAGTACGGAGCAGCGCAGCACGACGCCTGGCGCACGATTCAGCGCGCACACGCGATCGCAAACGGAGTATTCGTTGCGGTTGTAAATCGAATTGGCCATGAGACCGGCAACATTCGCGGAAATGAAGCCAAAGGCGCCGGCCTGGAGTTCTGGGGGGGATCATTTCTAGCCGATCCCTTCGGACGAGTCCTCGCCGAAGCTTCGCACAACCGCGAAGAAATCCTCTTTGCCGACGTGAATCTAGCCGAAATCGACGAAATCCGTCGCAACTGGCCGTTCCTGCGCGACCGCCGCATCGAGAGCTACTCGGGCATTACGCAGCGATTCCTCGACTGAGCCCAGAATGAAACCACGAACGTGTGTTTGTCATTGCGAAATGCGGCGTATTGTGCGGCGATGAGGAATACCTACGGATTTCGATGCCGTGATTTCATTCGAATGCACTAAGCGCATCATGAGTTCTTCAAAGTGAAGCTGCGACGAACCTCACTGATTCAGCGGCGTAGCAGCCGCTACTCGGCAGACTGGGCCGAGTTCAGAATGACGATGAGAAAGCATCCTGGCTAATTTGCCTTTTGGATTTCTGCCAAGTTGAAAGAAAAAGCCAAAAAGTCCACACCAGCGTCACTCGGTTATCGCATGCCGGCTGAATGGGAGCCGCACGAAGCTACCTGGATTGCGTGGCCGCACAATCGCGACGACTGGCCCGGCAAGTTCCAGCCTATTCCGTGGATCTATGCTGACATCGTTCGCCATCTTGCGCGCGGTGAACACGTGCGAATCATCGTGAATGGCAGAGCACATCAGCGTTCAGCCGAGCGCACTTTGAAAGATGCTCACGTCGCCTTGGAGCGAGTTCAGTTTTTTTGCTGGAAAACAGATCGCGTCTGGACTCGCGATTCTGGTCCCATATTCGTCGCGCGTGAGAAGGATTCTGCCTTGGCAATGACTCATTGGCAGTTCAACGGCTGGGCGAAATATTCGAATCACCAGAGAGATGAAAAGCTTCCTGCGTTGATTGCTCAGAAATTCGCACTTGAAAGCTGGCAACCGAAATTAAAGATAAACGGGAAGCTCCGGCGCATCGTGCTCGAAGGCGGCAGCATCGACGTCAACGGCCGTGGCACGATGTTAACCACAGAGGAATGCCTGCTGAGCGATGTGCAGCAACGAAATCCAGATGTAAAGCGATATCAGCTGGAGCAGCTGTTCGCTGATTACCTTGGAGTGACAAAGACGATTTGGTTGGGAAACGGAATCGCCGGCGACGACACTCACGGCCACGTCGATGACATCTCGAGGTTCGTTTCGCCGGACACAATCGTCACTGTCGTCGCCAAAAACGCGTCCGATCCCAACCACGCGCCGTTGCAGGAAAACCTGCGCCGTTTGCGAAGCGCAACCGATCAGAACGGAAAGCCTCTGAACGTAGTCGAGCTTCCGCTGCCCTCCCCCGTATGGTTTCGTGGACAGCGGCTACCGGCGAGCTACGCCAACTTCTACATCGCTAATGCCGGAGTGTTGGTCCCAACGTTCAATGATCCGAATGACAGAGTCGCACTGAGCGTTCTTGGAGCACTATTCCCGAATCGGGATGTGGTTAGCATCTACTGCGGGGATTTCATCTGGGGACTGGGCGCGATCCACTGCGCAACCCAGCAGCAGCCTGCGCCGCCCATGTAACGGACCTGCGCCCGCGCGAGGCGGCGGGTCCGTCCTGAACTTACTTCCTCTTCCTTCGTGACCAGAGCCTGCCCGAGCGAACTCGAAATGGGAATTCGCTCCCGTCCTGCCTAAGCCCTACCTCTCATCTTCGCTGCCCACCACCTCGCCCCCACGAGCAAAAACCGCCAATCATGAAAGAACTCCGGAGGCTTGCCCTCAAACGCGTGCCCTACGAACTGGAAGATCCAACCGATCACGAACAGCGCAACAGGCAGCTTCCAGAAACCTGCCACAAACGGAATCACTGGAGTGAGGAGCACAGACAGGATGATCATTGGAATGCCTACCGTGTGGCAGAAACGATTCGCGGCATTCTGGTGACTGGTTGCGTACTGCGCGATCCAGTCACTCCAGGATCGGCCGAAGAACATGATGATCCTCCAACCTTCAGGTTTGTCGTGATTGCGAGCTATGCCATCGGGGGACTGGACTGAGTATGCACTACCTGCTGGGTCTGCGGCACCATTATGGGCTCTTCCGGAATCACGATCCACGCGATCAAATACGCGATGAATCCGATTCCGGTGAACACAGCTGCCACTAGCGTGAGTAGCCGGATGAGCGTCACATCTACATCAAGATGGCGCGCGAGGCCCATGCACACGCCTCCGATTTTCCTGCCCTCACGCGCGCGCTCTAGCGGCCTCCGAACCACCTTCGCTCCTAGCTGCCGTCCACATGCCGAACAGTAAAGACAATCATCGGCCATGGTTCGTCCACAGAAATTACAGTACATAAAGCCTCCAGTGGCCAAGATGACGTCTCGAAAACATGATAGCCACTCATTGGAAGAAACGCAGCTTATTCCCAAAAAGTTCCCCGATACAAAACTCACCACGCAACGGCGAAATAGGCGCAGGGAGGAGCATCGGCTTTACCCGTGCGATCCTGCTCCCTAATAACAATTGAGCGCCGGAGGCGCGCACAATCCTGCGCATACCTGTGATTTACGAGTGCAGTGCCTCCGGCACTCAAGATTTTTCCTGCTCAGATACGGCACGGCTGAAGCCGATGCCCTCCCTGAAGCAGCCTCCCTCAGCACTTCTGTGGACCTACTCCGGACGATAAGGTTCCCGCAGCAGCTTGCGAGCGACTTCGGCCTGCGCTGACGAATTGTCCTGCTCAATAACCGCCTGATATTGAATTACAGCCTGATCTCGATTGCGCAGTACGTCATACATCTCTCCCGACGCCAGTTCGGCGCGTTGACGGAGGCTTGACTGTCCGGTGGGCACATTGGCGGTGAACTGGTAATTCCGAAGCGCGCGTTCATAGTCCTTTTGGCCGCGCAAACTTTCTGCCAGTCCAAAGGCAGCAAACTCGGTATGCGGATTGGCATACTGCGCGGATCTGGCGCCGTCGAGCAATTTTTCGTAGCAATTCACTGCCTCCGGCCCCTTGCCGCCATCCTTCAGCAAATTGCAATGTTCAAGCGCGAAGAGAAAATTTCTCGGGTACTGTCTGGTGAGCGTCTCGACGACTCCACTCGCCTCGTCGTAACGCGCTTCCCTGCGCAAGAAAAACGCCAAAGCGACACGTGCATCGGCGCTCGACTCGCGGCCTTCTTTCGCGGCTTGCTGCAGGTATTCCAGACCTCGTTTTCTGTTTCCACCAAGTCCCGCGAGGCCAGCGAACACTTTCACCGGCATTGGCAGACTGCCGACGACATAGTTGTGCGCCCCTACAACCGTTTTGGCATCGACGTATTTGGGATCGAGCTGCAGCACACGCTCGTGATCACGTCGCGCCGCCACCGCGCTGCGCAAGGCGCTAAGAAAGCTTTTATCCACCAGGGCCATGTAGGTGGACTTTAGTCCCCGCGCTATGCCTCTGACGTAGAGAGCCTCCACATCCTTAGGATCTCTGGCCAGGCTGGTATCGCACAGTTTGACCGCGCGCGCCGTGAGCTGGTCTACCTGAGTCCGCACCGCCGGATCGCCGATCACTGCCTTCCCGGAAAGGAATCCGTCGTGTGCATAAAGAGTCGTATCGAGAAGATTAAGCCGGTAAAGCTCGCGGAAGACCGTTGCCTGCAGTACATGAACTATTGCAAAAGGATCCTCAGGATGTGCCTTCTCAATGCGCTGAAACTCGGAAATCGCTTTCTCGTATTCCAGGTTGTAGAAATCGTCTAGCGCGACCTTTACCTGAGGATCTTGCTCGGCGTGGTAGACGGTGGCAGGAATAGAAGACGGGGAGAAGGCCCATGCTAATGGTCTCGGCAGGCCCGTTACTAGCAAGGCACCCAGTAAACACAGTAGAAGCAGGGCTCGAGGTTGGTCCTGGGGGCTAAGAACCGGGTAAGGCTTCATGGCGGGGTACCTGCGAAGTTTACCTGATACTCCGGGTACTCTGAAACAGGTACAAAGATGTTGCCCCCGGGAAGGATCGAGAATCCAGAACATATGCATAGGCCTGCCAGGACGACGAAAGACTTCTACACCGAGGAAGAAACGGCAGCAGAGCTAAAGATTACTGTCGACAGGCTTCACCATCTTCTAGATCGCAAGCTGTTCAACGACGGGTCCTCACGCCCACCATCAATCAGCTTCCAGAGTACTGACCTTATCCTGCTGCGGTTCTGGCTGGAGCAGGACCAACCTAAACTGATCCAGATGCCGTCACGTAACCTTCGCGGGACGGGTACTGGTGATTTTGAAAGAGAACGGTAAAACTTTCACGATTCGTCTGCTCCAGTAGCCAAAACGGGAAAACTAACCTACGCAGAATTAAAGACTTACACGCGGAAGACTTTGGCTCTCTACGTGCGAAAGTCAGTGTAGGAATCTCCCATGAGCACCAATCCTTTACGGCGCGAAGGTGGTTACTGGAAGCCCTTGCTCGATTATGAGCATTGGGAGGACGAGACCCCGGAAGCCAACAACAAGACCGCAGTAGCGGCTGAACCTGTTGTCATTCCAGTTGCGGAGCCGCAGGTACGCCACGATCTCTGCGAACACTGTGGTGCAGAGTTTGTAGTGAACTCCCCGTTCTGCCGCATGTGCGGACGAGCCCGCGAGGGCGCTGCGCGCCGCAAGAAGAGCCGCTGGGACTTCATGGACTTCTATCAGCTGCGTCGTCGTCTGGGATTAAGCGTTGGCGCGATGATCTGCTTGATCATCGGGCTAATTTGCATTGGAGCGGGCGTTACGACCGGCTTTATCTACAGCGCAACGACCTTGGTGGACTGGCAGGCAATTCAAATCTGGCGTGGCGAATGGCTGATCGCAGCTGGTGTAGCGTTCATCTGCGGCATTCTGCTGAACAGCCGGAAAATTACGCACCTGTAAGTTCCTCCCCAAAGTCAAAAGCCCGCCCAGGCGGGCTTTTTGTTGGCGCAGCATGTTGTCTCGGGTTAGTCGCACCCACTCTCTGGCACAGCCGCTCTCGGCTGTGGCTCCGCCCAAGGAAACAGCTCGACGAGCGGAATGTCTCGATCAATTTTCCAACTCTCATCTCTTGCGACGGAGGATCCGCTCGCAGTAAAAGCGTTCTAACGTGAGCTCATTTTGGCAGAGCCACAGCCGAGGCCGGCTGTGCCACAAGAGATCTCAAAGCAAGAGTCCTATAATTGATCGTCGTCCTTGTCCTGATCTTTATCTTTGTCGCTCCGCTTCGATCGATCTTCTTTCGATCGAGCTTTTCTTCCGCGCTTGCCGTTTGCCTGATCCTGATCCGCAGCCGCAGCGGCATTCTCTTCAGCTTCAGTCATCGCCGCTCGAGCCGGACCAGAATTTACCTCTATGCTCTGTGCCACATAGTCGTTTCCGCGAAACATCGCCACTGCTGTGACTTGGCTTCCGACCGTCAGGTTCTGCGGAATGCGTGTCGAGGAATCGAAGTGCACATCGTAGACCTTGCCGTCCGCCTGGTTCTCGATCGCTAATAATCCTGAACGCAAATCGAGGTGCGTCACGCGACCGAAGTAGGTGAATGAAGTCCCCGGCGCTGCGATGATCGATACCTCTTCCGCTGTCCCGGTGCTGCGCGAGCGTGGAGAAAATTTCACTGAGATCAGCGACCCCGGACGCAATGCGCCTGCCGTTGTTCTTGCGTCGCCCTGCTTGATCGTCGTCTGTGGATCAACTCGGAATTTCACGGTGCTGCCAGCGAGCTGATCCTGCACAACCATGTCGCCAGTCTTGCGATTGAAGCTGACGATCTGGCCGCTCGCATCGGCCGAGCGACTGCCGGATTCCACATGCACGTTCTTGGCGAAGATCTTCCCTTCAAAGAGCTGGGTGTCGAGATAAACACGGTCGCCTTTCTTGACCGTCAATTGCGTAGTTTCTTTGCCGTCGCGATAGAAATGCGTTCGCTGATCGAACTTCACGTGCATGGTGCCGCTGTCGTACACGTGAACGGTCATATTGTCCCGAACCTGATCGATACTCTTCACTGTCCCGCCAATCAGCGAAAGTTTGCTCGGCTGCAGCGGCTTGGGAGCAAGGAGGTCAGCAACATCGCTCGGATCCGCGAGGCTTCCGCTGCCGATGGTCTTCGTCACCGGTCGTGGAGGATTCGAAACGAGAGAGTTGCCCGAGGTTACATCCGGGGCGGTGGTCAAAACAGCGCCCGCCGAAGGCTTTGGCTTCGTTTCAGTGGCGCCAGCGCCATTCGGCGTGCTTCCCACAGTCTGAACAGTGGATTGATCCATGTGCGTACCAGGCGCTGGCGTGGGCGAAGTACCTGAAGGCTGTTGTGCGGTCGCAAATTCGCAGATCAAGGCCACGGCGAATAACGTTGCAAAACGGAACATCGGGCTCCCCAAGGACAATCGAAATCGACAATGACGCGACGAGCACACCAGCAGCAGCTCTGCGTCAAGACAAGTTGGATGCAAAATGAGGGGTTCGGGTGATCGGGGTCATCAGGTGCTGAAGTGAAGTGAGAAACCATGCTGACCGCGCCCTTACACTGTCGTTCTGAAGCGCCTGCTGTTGGCGCGAGAAACCTGCTGTTTTCTGGCGGTGGACAGCAGACCTCGCTTCGGGATCTTAGTAAAGAAATAGTTTCGGGGAGCGGTTCAGGTAACGGAGAGTAAGCGATCTGCTCGAAGCTCAAACTGCATGGCTTTACTTCGGCCGATGACCCGATCACCCGATCACCCGATTCCCTGCCGTGCAACCAAAAATCGGGAGCTGCTACTCCCACTATCGACTGCTCCGGCGGGAGGTTGCTGTGCCTCCATCCATCCGGAAGCGGAGGCTCATGATCCTGGTAAAAAGTCCCCGGTCCCGAATTGTCTTGATTGCGTTCTCAACGTTCCTCGCTGTCTCATTCCTGAATGCCGAAGAGAAGACGCTGCGCATAAGTATTCCGAAGCGCACCAAGCCGACTCCGGTGCAGGCGCTCAACCGAGATGGCGTAAAAGCCGTGGAGAAACATGACTACGCCAAAGCCAAGAAGCTCTTCTACAAAGCCTATCTCCTCGATCCAGACGACCCGTTTACGCTAAATAATCTTGGCTACATCGCCGAATTAGAAGGCGACGTCGATCGTGCCCAACGCTTTTATCAGCTCTCGCAGGACCAAAAGTCGCAAGCAACCGTAGATCGCGCCAGCAACGACGAGATCAAAGGAAAAACCGTTGGCGAAATCGCAGGACATGCGCAAACGGGCAATGTTCAGTCGAATGTGCTCAATGTGCAGGCGATTAGCTTGCTCAACAAAGATCGCGTCGCCGAGGCGGACGCTGTCCTGCAGAAGGCATTGCGAATCGATCCGCGAAATCCTTTCACCCTGAATAATATGGGCTACACGAAAGAGAAAGAAGGAGAGCTGGAGGCGGCAATTAACTACTATCGCGCAGCAGCCGACGCGAGATCTGACGAGCCTGTGATTGTGACAGTGAACAAATCCTGGCGTGGACGCGCAATCAGCAAAGTCGCTGCGAGCAACGCAAAAAAAGTTCAGTCAGCTCTGGCCAAGGAAGACACGACCAATGCGAAGGTTGCGCGTTTGAATCAGCGCGGAGTCTCGGCGCTCAATCGCAATGACCGGGCCGCGGCTCTCAAGTACTTCACTGAAGCCTACAAGCTCAATCCCGATGACGCGTTCGCGCTGAACAACATGGGCTACGTCGCGGAACTGAACGGCGACCGCGAATCGGCGAATTTTTACTACGGCAAAGCCAAAGAGGCGGACAACCACGAACGGCACGTAACTTTGGCCAGCCGCGCCGAGGACGAAGGTAAGAAGCTGGTAGAAGTCGCTGACAAGAATGACAACAAGACTGAAGCCAGTATCCAGGCGCAGCAGGAGTTAAATCGCCGCTCCGGCAAGGCGCCAGTGCTCGTGGAACGAGGTACCGGTCGGCCAGCGGTCGCGACTCCGGATAACAGTAATCCCCCTCGATAGTCCCGAATGTGTCCTGCCGAGTCAGACCCTTCGCGTTGAGATGGGAAAATGATTGATGGGGCCGGTTCCCCTCCCGACGTCGTAAGCTTCGCGCAAGGCCGACGCTACGTAGTTTCGGGCGTGCAGCACTGCGCCGTCTTCACCGTTTAAAGATCTCCCAATCGCGAGATTGCAGGCTATGGCCGTGGAGTAGGCGCAGCCCGTTCCGTGTGTATTCCTGGTTTTAACTTTCTCGTTCTGAAAGCGCTGGAAGATCGGCTTTCCGTCAGAAGACCTTGTGGCTAGAAGATCGACTGGTTGGGCCAGATGACCTCCCTTCACAACCACGTTGTTGGCCCCCAATTTCATGAGCTCCTGACAAGCTCGCTCCATCTCCGCCTCATCTCGGACCGCCAGACCGGTTAGCGCCGAGGCTTCCTGAAGATTGGGTGTGATGAGGTCCACGATTGTCAGAAGTTCTTCTCGAAGAATCTGAAATCCAGCCTTGTCGAGCAATTCAGCTCCCGAGGACGACCGTAGGACAGTATCCAGAACTACGTTCTGCAGTAGATTCGCCTTCAGGAACCTGGCAATTTCACCGGCAACTTTGCCTGAGCCGAGCATTCCGATCTTTACTGCTGCAGGTGGAGTGTCGTGAATGAGGGCTTCCAGAGTGTCACGGACGAGTTTCGGGGGTACGTTCTCCGAACGCTGCACACCCTGCGTCGTTTGTACCGTCAATGCCGTGCTGCACGAGACACCGTATAGGCCATGAGCTGCGATTGTCTTGAGGTCCGCCGTGATTCCGGCCCCTGAGGACGGATCAAAACCGGCTATGGCCAAAACGACCTTCGGAGATTCTTTCGGCATTATCTATAACTTATTGAGAAATAGGGGCTTGGATCGAATTCTTAAAACGAGAGCTGCGGACAACCAGCAGAGCGTCGTCCTGCCTCTAAACTCCTGCGCCTCCACACCCAATCAAGCTCTTATTTCGGCCCATAACTGAGGCGAAAATGCAACAGTTATTTTAAGACTAAAAAATAAAAATGTCGAACAGGTGCTTTGTTTTCTTATAATTAATGCGCACAATGTCACAGGACACTAGAGCTGCTCGTTAAGTTGAAACGCCTACACAAACTCGCGCTGAACGCTGCTGGTCTCGGGGCTTTAGTAATGGGATCGATAGCTGCCTCTGCGCCCACTCGCTCTGAATACCCGGTAACGACTTTCGACACGAGCAATCGCCCGGCAGCAACTACAGTTGCTGCGAGATCTGCAAAACCCTACGCAATCGGTCAGGCATCCTGGTACGGCAAGGACTTCGACGGCAAGCCAACGGCTAGCGGTGAGCCATACGACATGTATGAGCTTACTGCCGCGCACCGCACTTTGCCGTTGGGAAGCTGGGTAAAGGTGACAAACCTGCGCAATCGTCGCTGGATTTTAGTACGAATCAACGACCGTGGCCCGGTTCCCCTCGAGAGAATCATCGATCTCTCCTACAGTGCCGCGCGCATCCTTCGGATGAGCGGCCGAGGTATCGCCAAAGTCCAGCTCGATCTGGTAAGAGCACCCGAGCAGACCTCTGACATGGCTATGCTCACCCCTCCTCGCTAGCTTCGACACCGAATTTCGAACCCCGCATAAACTGTCTTTCCTGAGTTTCGGAGCCAGCAGCGCCGATTTCAAGTTAGAATCGCCCCGTGGCCTCCGCAAAAGAGCGCCTGATCGTGGCGCTGGATATCCCAACCGCACTCGACGCCCAAGAGATAGTCTACGAACTGGGTGATTTAGTGGCGTTCTATAAGATCGGCCTGCAATTGTTCACCGCGGAGGGACCGAGGATCGTTTCTGAGCTTGTGAACTCCGGACGGAAGGTCTTTCTCGACCTCAAGCTGCACGACATCCCGAATACCGTTGCGGCAGCCGTAAAAGCAGCCTCAGAACTTGGGGTTCATATGCTCACAGTACATGCTGCCGGCGGAAGCAGGATGCTGACAGCGGCCGTAGCCGCAGCTAAGAATGAACCTTCGGCACCCATAATCCTCGCCGTCACCGTGCTGACTAGCTTCTCGCAGACCGATCTGCAGGAATCCGGTGTTCACACAGGCATCAACCATCAGGTCCGACATCTGGCGACACTGGCAAAAGCTGCCGGTTGCGGTGGGATAGTCACTTCCCCACACGAGGCCCAGGCATTGCGTTCAGCGCTGGGTGGCGAAATGGCAATCGTAACGCCGGGAATCCGTCCCCACGAATCCGATGCCAGTGATCAGTCGCGCATATCGACGCCTGCTGCTGCTATTCGAGCCGGAGTTTCGCACCTCGTAGTCGGCCGCCCGATTCTCGCTGCGGCTAACCGGCTGCACGCCGCAAAAGCGATATTGGATGAGATTGCGGGAGCATTGCCAACTGCAGACGCAGAAATGGCCGGCAGAACGCCGGCCTGAATCAATTCCAAACCCTCGTTTTACAATTTCTCGTAGAACTCACAGGCTGAACAGGAGATAAACACCCCACCGCTTACGCCGCGCTCACGATCTTTTACGCGCTTCACAATGCGGGTCGGCTTGCCGCATTTGGGGCAGTCTGTGCTCTTGGAAGTATCCATGACTTTTTTACGGTCGGCTGTCTTGGCGATCTTTGCCATTTCTGATCAATAACTCCATAGAAGTTGATAGTGCTATTTTACGCGAAGAATCGCACCAGCGAGGGGCACAGCGCGAGCTTTAGCTGCGATCTCGGCGTTCTGTTTATTATCGCGGCGTTACTGGCGGTAGTTGACCTTCGCCAGGGAGCGGAGCTTCCGGTGAATTGCTCTGCGGACTGGCAGTCGAGTTCGTCGTAGACGACGCCGGCTTGGTTCCCCACTCTGGCTCGGGACCACCAGTTGACGTCGGAATCGGCTTCGAGCCAAGCTCTCCCGAATCCTTTCCGACCGGCGCCCCTTTCTGGAGCTCAACCTCTTCGCCCGGCCGACGCAATGTGGGGGGCTTTGCCGGCTTCTTAGCTTCCGCGGTCTGCGCCTGTTCAGCCGGAGCCTCCGCCGACGCTGTCTCTGCCGCGTTTCCTTCCACCATCGTTGCGGCCCCAGTTACGGCATTTACCTTTACCTCACGGGCGGTCCTGACGACTTTCTCTCCACCTACCTGGATGTGCTCTACGCGAATTACTTCTTCGTTTACGAAGCGAACAAATTGCACGTCGGCGGGAGGCGTTCCATAAATCCATTCCTCATAGTCAACCGTTCCGTCAGATTCGCGTATTCGCTTCGGGGGACGGCCAAGAGTATCAATCACCATCTCTTTGTTCATGCCCACCAGAGCCTGATGGTTTTCAATCGATTGCTTCAGCTTGGGAGGCAGCGTATCGATATACGCTTGCGTTGGCGACTTGACCGTAAAGTCGATGAGCGGGGAAAGCAGTTTCTTCACATCGGTTGCTGTCATCTCCGGAACGTATTTCGGGAAGACGAGTGCAAGCGTACATCCGGGATTGTTGATCCCCTTTTCCTGATGGACCGGAACCATTCCGCCGCCTCCACCAACCTGCACGTGGTCGTACCAGTGTCCCTTCTTCTTGGAGCCTCCGTTTATGTCGAAAACAATCTCGCTGTTCTTGATCACGACGTCCGTGATCTGAAGCTTGTCGCCTGGCTTGGCTGCCGGTCCGTAAGTTGCAACTTGCATCGCAACGGACTGGTCATCCGGAGAGATTTGCCCATTGCTCGTCAGCTGCAAGCCCTTCTCACCCTTGGGGATTAGCTTCTTCGCGAAACCAAACTCGGCCTGCATGGTGCGAATCAATTCCAGTCGCGTCTGCTTTGTAACCGGAGGATGCCCCTGCAGCTCAGGCGGCAATTCATTCTTCACCGCTGGCAGCTTGTTGGAGGTATCTATCGTTTTGACATCAGCAGAAATACCAAACGGCGCTGCGATCGCCACTGCCAGTACCAATGGAGCGAATCGGGACCACTTCATGGGAACCTCGGAACGATGCAGCCGCTCACCCGAGCAGAATGCTCGGCTACAGAGCTTATCATTCGCCTGTTTCCAGAGAAAATCAACCACTCATCTGCTCTGAAGTAGGATGCGGCGACAACGAATCCGAGTGCTCCAAACCGCGCATCTCGGCCAGTTGAAACTCAAACTCAGAGCTGCTTCAACTGGTCGAGAAATCCTTCACCGCAGGCCGCCTGCGATTACCAGGGTCTCACCGGTAATCCAAGAAGAATCCTTGGAAGCAAAAAAAACAGCTGCGGGAGCGATGTCTTCCACCTGACCGATCCGTCCCAGGGGCGTTAGCGACTCAAGCTGTTTGCGGAAATCGCCTTCATTGAAACCAGCTGAGATCACTCCTTCGGTTTCGACCATGCCAGGATTGATCGCATTCACACGAATCTTGCGCGGACCCAACTCCTTAGCCAAGGTCCTTGTGACGGCATCCACTGCGCCTTTGGTGCCGGTATAAACCGCAGTATTCGGAGGAGCGAAGGTGCTTACGGCAGAGCTGACGTTAATGATGCTGCCACCTTCCGCTCCGAAGTACTTCGCGGCTTCCTTCGAGGTGAGCACCAGCCCAAGGACATTTAGATCAAATAGTTTGTGGAAGTGGCCCTCAGTAACTCCCTCCAGCGGCGAGAATTCGTACACGCCCGCATTGTTAACCAGGATGTCGAGCCTGCCAAAGGCCTTCTTTGTCTCGGCAAAAAGCCGCTCGATGTCCTTTTCCTTGGATACATCTGCCTGAACCGCAACGGCGTTTCCGCCTTTGCCCGTGATCTCCTTCACGACGCGATCCGCGCCTTCTTTGCTCGACGCGTAATTAACGATTACCGAAGCACCCTCCGCCGCGAAGTATTTCGCGATCGAAGCGCCAATTCCCTTCGATGCTCCCGTAACGACTGCAACCTTTCCTGCTAGTCTTGCTGACATTTGCCCGTCTCCTTCTGAGGAATTTCTTACCGCACGGTACAGATGTCTGAAATCTGTGGAAAGCTTCATAATTGTACCGATAAGTACATAATGATGTATTATGGATAGTATGAAAACCAGGCGACCGGCCAGGACCCCGGGAAGGCCTCGCGCTTTCGATCCCGACCGGGCATTGGATCGCGCGCTCGAGGTTTTCTGGCGCAAAGGTTATGAAGGAGCTTCGCTCTCCGATCTGACCAGCGCGATGCGAATCAACCGTCCCAGCCTCTATGCAGCGTTCGGCGATAAGCAAACACTGTTTCGCCGCGCCCTCGACCGCTATGCCGAAGGTCCTGCCTCACATGCCCTAGACGCGCTGAACGAGCCTACAGCGCGTGCCGCCGTGGAACGTCTGCTCTATACCAGCGTCGACGCGATGACCGATGCGCACAATCCACGCGGATGCCTGCTGGTACAGGGAGCACTCGCATGCGGAGATGAGGCGAGAACGGTAAAGCGCGAGCTGCTTACAAGACGCGAAGCGGGAGAAGAAGCGCTCTGCCAACGCCTCAAGCGCGCAAAATCGGGAGGCGATTTACCGCTGGATTCAGACCCCGTCGCGCTCGCCCGTTATGTCACTACGGTCATCCACGGAATGGCAGTTCAAGCGGCGGGCGGCGTCGGCCGCGCCGAGTTGCGAAAAACTGTGGAGATTGCGCTGCGAGCATGGCCCAATTAGGGTGCAGTCGATTGCTCACCGTTTCATCGCAAAGTGGCTGAGGGTTTCGGTGCTCTCGTTTGGCCCCTGTCCAATTCATCCTCGGAAGTGACCGGCTCTGAGCCCCGCAATCCATTCCATGCGATTGCATGAAACAGTTCGTCCATTTCCTGTGCTGATTCTTTAGCGCCATGGTCCAGCCACCACTTTAATAGAGAGAGGAGGCTGCCCGCGAGGGCATGTGATCTCGCGCGCAGTTTCCTTTCTGCTCGACTGCCGGTGCGCGTTGATGCCTTCAGCCGCTGCTCGATCCCGCGGGCGAAGTACTCCTGCGCGAGATCGTAGAACGCATCGATGCGACCGGAGTCTACCAATGCCCGATAAAGCTTTTTCGCCTGTGCAATATGTGCGAAGACTTCCATGACTGGCGCTACGCGATGCGACTTTTCCTGCTTGCGGCTCAGTGATGTGCTCCACATTTCCAGCGCCTGCTCGAGTTCGCTGAAAAACAGGTCGTCTTTGTCGCGGAAGTGCAGATAAAACGTGGAACGACCCACGCCTGCGCGGTCGAGCACCTGCTGCACCGTGACCTGATCAATCGGCTTCTCCTGGATGAGTTCGATCAGAGCGCCACCGAGCCGGTTCCGCGTTTGCCGAATGCGTCGATCTGGCTTACGCTTCTGCTTGGCTTTTTCAGCTTGCATCGAGGGCATCTTAAGCGATTTGGATACATCGTTTTTGGACATCCCCAGTCTCTTTGTTCAATAACTCAGCCATTTGCCCGCATGGTTCTCGACTTAGCCGGCTCTTGCCGCTACAGTGCGGATGGTACTACGGAGTCGGCACCAAGCAGCAGTCCTGACCCGATTTAGGACGTCCCACAACGGCACTGACCAACGGCGGGATCGACGGCTCTGTAACAGAAACCCGGCAGTATTTCGGAAGAAACGTTAAATACCAAGAGGAAAAGAGAATGAATCGCACTCGCTTGTTTGCCATTGGAATCATGTTGACGTTTGCGCTGGCGATGCTGGCGCACCAAAATGGCGCCGTCCAGGGCGCTCACCATCACGCCATGCCCAGCGCCGAAGATCACCTGAAGACGCTGAGCGGGAAATTGAATCTGACCACCGATCAGCAGACCAAGATCAGGCCTGTGCTGCAGGAGCTGCACAGCTCCGCACAGAAGCTCATGCAGGATCAGAGCCTCTCACAAGAGGATCGGCGCGCAGAACACAAGGCCCTCGTCGAGACTGCCGACAAGAAAGTGCGCGAGGTCCTGAACGACGACCAGAAGAAAAGGCTCGACGAACTCGAGCACGAGTCGCACATGAAATAAAGCGCACGATGCCAAGTGGGAGCCCACGCAATATCGGGCTCCCGTCCTGGCACAACGGATCCGCATCCACTTCGCGGACGGCTGCTCGAAAGTGTTCTGGAAGCCGCTCTCTGTTATTTATCTGAATGCGACGCTAAGTAGCGCTAAACCGTGGGGTAGATGGCGCTTAAGACAATCCAAAGAACTCTCTGTTATTTCCCTGGTTCTGGGGTTGAATTTGCAGATTTCCGGCGGAATTCGAGGATTCTCGATCTAAGCTCGAAATGCTGCTATTTTCGCTATTCCCTACTCCTGCTGATGAATTTCGTCGCAGCTTCTATAGTTAATGCATGCGCAATGGCTGGATCTTGATCCTGTGTGCCGGCTCGGTCTGCACGTTCTCCAACTCCAAGGCATCTGCCCAGGGATTGCCGAGCGGCCGCCCTTTTCAGATTGTGACATCGAACCTGCCCTCGGCTGAGATCGGGGTTGAATATAAGGCAGAGATACGAGTTGTGGGAGGCAAACCGCCGTATCGCTGGACAGTCCTGCAGCAATCCCTGCCAGCGGGCCTCGCCCTCGACAGCACACGCGGAGTGATCTTCGGCACACCGCAATCTGACACGCAATTCTCAGCATTAATGCAGGTCTCCGACTCTTCGGAGCCGCCTCTAACGATGACTAAACTCCTCGTCACCAATCCTGGTCCGGTACTCGCCATTCGCTGGACTGACCGCCCGCATCTCTCACTCGATCACCTGGCCGGCGCCGCGCGCGTGAAGAACGGCAGCAAAGATGATGTCGATCTTACAGTGATTGTTGTCGCCGTGAACGAATACGGGAAGGCCTTTGCCTTAGGTTATGAGCATCTGGCTGTCCCAAGAGGCGCGGAAACTCCGGATCTGAAATTCGATTCGAGCTTGCCTTTGGGACAATACACGTTGCATGCAGATGCCGTCGCAGAAGTGCCGGCGAAGAATACTATTTATCGCGACCGACGCGAGGTGCAAGGGTTTCTTGTGCAATCGCAGTAATCAGGGTTGGTGCTCGCGACATCCGCTGATCATGAGTACAAAGCCGCCGATGATGAGCGTCCCTCCAACGCCCACAGGAAAGTGCCGTGGCTCCGTGCGGGACACGCCGAGAGCGATCGTGTCCGACTGAAACTGCTGCTGTTGGGCGTGTGGAATCGTTACCACAAGGGACAACAGTCCCAGAGCCACGCAGATAATGCCTATGATGAAAACTTTCTTCATCTCATTAGTCTGCCAAAGCGGTTCCTGATTAAGATGCGTTTTTCCATTGCAGCAGGCCTGCACCAAATCCGTGCTGCTTCTGAGGATGCGCATCTCTGAGCAACTATTCTCAGAGCTTTGTACTCCCACCAGAGGAGGAATTTCGTGCATTCGCATCTTTATTTTTTCGTACTACTCACTCTCACCATCGCCGGCATCGCATGTTCAAACGATCCCGGCACGACCCGACAACAGGCAGCTAATGCTACGGAGCAATTAAAGCGGGAGAGCCGCGAGGCTGCAGGCAATATCAAAAAAGGAGCTGCGGTCGCGGAAACTCAGCTCACCGCCGCGGCGCAAGGAGTAAAGGAAGGCATCAACGATAAGAGCTCGTCCCTTGTTGACCTGAACAGCGCCAACAAAGCTCAACTGATGGGCTTGCCTGGGATCGACGAAGCGCGGGCAAATGCAATCATTGCCGATCGTCCGTATCAGCGCCCACACGATGTCGTGAGCAAGGGCGCGATCAGCGCGAATGAGTTCCAGAAAATTTCAAATCATGTCACTGTAGCTTCGAAATAAGGGATGGGCAGTCGCCAAGCAGGCATTCGCGCGATAGAAGGTTCTATTAAAATCTGAGCTCGTGAAAGCCGCAGCCAAGAAGCAGCTCTCTGCCACCGCCGACTCGACCATCAACACTTTGCTCGAAAGTTCTTCCGACCTGGCGCTCGCGCACTTGCGATCCGCAGATCCAGTGCTTGCCGCAATCATTGAGCGCATTGGTCCTTACGCTATGCAGTATCACGAACCCACATTTCACGCGCTCGTCCGTTCGATCGTGTTTCAACAGCTTCATGGCAAAGCAGCGCGAACGATCTTCGATCGGCTGGTAAACAAAGCTGGAGGGGAGATCACTCCCGATTCGATACTGAAGCTCCGTCCCAATCAAATGCGAGCAGTTGGGCTGTCAAGGCAGAAGCTAACCTACATTCGCGACCTGGCGCGAAAGACGCGCGATGGTATCGTGGAATTCGAGCGCTTTCCACACATGAGGGACGATGAGATCGTCGCAGAACTCACTGAGGTCAAGGGCATCGGCACCTGGACGGCGCACATGTTTCTGATGTTTGCTCTGCGCCGGCCGAACATCCTTCCCACAGGAGATTATGGAGTCCGAGCCGCGATGCGTAAGGCTTACGGAATGAAAGTAATGCCAAAGCCGCGAACGATGGAGCGCTTGGCAAAGGGCTGGCATCCGTACTGCTCGGTCGCAAGCTGGTATATGTGGCGCTCTCTGGATGTGCAGTTGTGAAGGCCAGAATTACCGAACCGAATCGGCAATCCACTTCAGATAATCTGCGCTTCCGCCATCAATTCTGATCTCGATTGCTTCAGGCAAATCATAGGAGTGCAACTCTCGAATCCGTGTGATCACCGCAGCCGATTGGGACGCCACTGTCTTCACCAGCAACAGGAACTCCGGTGCGCTTTCGATCTTCCCTTGCCAACGATAAATCGACTCAATGGGTCCAACAATGTTCACGCACGCTGCTAACTGAGCCTCCACGAGTGAAATCGCAATATGCGAGGCCTCCTCTTTCGATCCAGCCGTGCTGATCACCAGCTTCTCGTCAGACATTCTTTTACGATCCTAGCGTTCAATTGCAAGTGCAAGGGCAAATACGACCAGGATTACACGGACGCGACAGTTTTCATGAATAGTCGAGGAGGATTCCTCCATGGTCAAACTGTATTGCTCTCCTAATATAACTCTCTAAAAACCCATGAAATCCGTGTGATCCCGTGTCGTGTTTTGCTTCGAAGCGAAAGCAAATTTTCAAGAACTTTTTTGCGAACTATTTGGCAAACTTGATTCTTCTGCGCAACCGCGGGAGAACTTCCGCTTGACGGCTGAAGCGAAGAGAAGTTCACTAGAAGGGTGATCGCGCATCCTACAGGTTTTTCAGGACGTAAGACCGCGAGGATCATGCGCGCTGATGGGGCTCTGCAATAAAGGATGGAAAAAGTTCGAGCAATCGTTGAGACAGTTGCGGCAAAGCTTTATCAATCGCGCCGCAGGGGCGCCACGGTCGTCCTATGCCTGCTCGCAATGTGGGTGGCCTACCACGTAGTTTTCGGAGCGAATGGGACGATGGTCTACGCCCACAAGCGCGAAGAGCATCGCGCGCTTACGAAAGAGATCCAGGAACTCAAACAGGAAAACCAACAGCTCGCGCACCATGTTGATGCGCTGAAGAACGATCCCGGAACAATCGAAAAGGAAGCCCGCGAGCAGCTGCGATATGCGCGTCCCGGAGAAGTTATCTACACGGTTCCCCGGGCTGCGCGCAGAGCATCCACCTTTACCGCCGAGAAGCGATAAGCAAGCGAAACCACTTGACCATAAATCATTCGTGCACTCATTTGATTTAATAGCTAATCTGATTAAATAAGTCCACCACCCACCTATCATCACGGTCCACATGCTGGGCTGCTTGCGGAGAATTAAATGAGAATTGGCATCCTCACTGGAGGGGGCGATTGCCCCGGTCTAAACGCAGTCATTCGTGCGGTTGTTCGCAAGGGCATCTTTCATCATAACGACGAATTCATCGGTTTCCTTGAAGGCTGGCGCGGCGTGATGGAAGATCACACGACCAAGCTCACGCTCGACAGCATCGCCGGTATCTTGCCGCGCGGTGGAACCATCCTGCGCACGTCGCGCACCAATCCCGCCAAGAAGGAAGGCGGCATGCAGCTCTGCCTCGAGACGCTGAAGCGCCATAATATCGAAGCGCTGGTCGTGCTGGGCGGAGACGACACGCAATCGGTCACGTACAAGCTTCAGGAGATGGGATTCAAAGTCGTCGGTGTTCCCAAGACGATCGACAACGACCTCAGCGGCACCGACTTCTGCTTCGGATTCGACACCGCCGTGAACATCTCCACCGAAGCCATCGACCGCGTACACACGACGGCCGAGGCGCACAACCGCGTAATCGTCGTCGAAGTGATGGGACGCGACTCCGGCTGGATCGCTATCTACAGCGGCATCGCCGGCGGCGCCGATGTGATTCTCATTCCCGAGCGCCCATTCGACTTGAACGAGGTTGCCGAGACCATTGCCCAGCGCCACGCTCGCGGACGCTACTTCAGCGTGGTTGTCGTCGCAGAAGGAGCCCGCCTGGCGGCAGGCATCGACGAGCAGATCGTTGCCGAAAAGGGAAAGAAGGACGAGTTCGGACACGTTCGCCTGGGCGGCATCGGCACCATCCTCGCGCAGGAACTGGAGAAGCGCACCGGCTTTGAAGCGCGGGCTGTCGTTCTCGGACACATCCAGCGCGGCGGATCGCCCACCGCGTTCGATCGCATGCTGGCGACCCGTTACGGCATCGGCGCCATCGACGCCGTCCATCGCCACGACTTCGGCAAGATGGTCGCTTTGCGCGGCACGGACATCGTCACGATTCCGTTAAAGGAAGCGCTCTCACGCACACGCACCGTCGGACAAGACCTGATCGATGTCGCGGCAGGTTTGAGAGAACCCGCCAACAAGGCGGTGTAGAAACGATTCAGGCACGCTGAACTATGCGGCCGAGCAGTGCCCCGGTGCGAACGAGTGCAGTCATTGCTCGTCACTCTCACCGATCCACGCGAAAAACTCCTTGCAGTTTGAGGTGATCCTCGAAGTCGCGCTCCAAGGCAACACGACGTTCGCGCCACTGGGCACGCATGGCGCTCTCGTCTGCGACGTGCCAATAGCCGGGCGATATCAGTGGCGCTGCCCGGTGCACCTCGAGGAGCACGACCGACTGGACGGGGTATCGTGCCTTCTCGTCGCCGACCACGATCCGCACTGCCCTCTCAAAGATTTCGCCGCTTGCATGCAGCGTCGAATGACCAAAAAAGCGATATCCTCGCCGCGACAGCTGGTCGACTACATTCAACTCCATCCACGGATGGACTGCGAGATTCGCCCGCGTGCCCGGGGAAGCGATATCGAGAAAAAACACGCGGTGGTCGTCCCAAATCCGAATGGTTCCTTTTGGGGAAAGGTTTGGCAGTCCTTCAGGAGTAACAGTGGCCGCAAAGCACAGATGAGCCGAGCGGATCACGGCCCGCATATCCGCAGTGAGGACTATGGAGCCACGCGCATCGTTTGCCATTCATTCATGCTAACGCTCTGGGATAGGCGGCGCGCTCGATGGATGAGCGTACGGGCGCGATGAGTATTCGGAAGATCGGCCGGCCTTACGCTGCAGAGCTTAAGAATCCCTACAAACTTGTCATAATTTTTTTGATACCTACACGAGAACTCATGCAGGGGTCGCGGCAAGGTGTGATAGATTCGCTTTGCGGCCACTTCCAATTCAATCAAATGGGCGACGATCCCCGCCGGCCTTTCGTCGTTCTATGGAGGTGTTTTGCATGAACGCAGAAACGCAACAGCCTGAGTACCCGTACTTCGTAAAGATCGAGACCTCGAACGGCCAATCTGCCAATGTTCCCATCGCATTCCTAACCCGTCAACAAGTTGAGAATTTCCTTCAGTTTGACTTCAAGCGCCTGGTGGAAGAAGCCGGTATCAAGGGAGCTCGCATCCATGTGGAACGCGCGACGACCGCTGACTACGAGAAAGTATTGGGCGAAATCACGGCGTGCCTGCGAACCGTTCCCGTGAAAGTAGCTTAATGAGGTAGCAATGAGCGATTAGCGAAATCATGGGCTTGCGCCTTAGCTAATCGCTTATTGCAGAGTATTGTGAACTGTACCGACGGCATCAGCCGATCGGCCATGTTCTACGCCATTCCTTTCCGATGGGCAGAATCTCAGCGACATCGACACATGTACCTGAAACGTGTGTTTTTCCCAGAGTAGGATTAGATAGCGTTTCGAATAGTCGCAGACTCCTTCAGGCTTCCGCGCTCAATCGAAGCAGAGTGATCTTGCGCGTTTCCTGCGTGCCGGAGAATGAATCATCACCGCTTAAGAAAGGACTCAGAAGTGAGTCACCGCATTCGAGCAACTGCTCTCGTCCTCCAAGAACGGACCATGCGCCGTGCAGGCCCAAAACCTCCCAAATGGCCCAGCTACCGAGGCAACTCTGAATTCGTCGGCACAAGTCCGAGCGGGCAAGTCACGGTTTATGTCGATCCCACTTTAGGACAGCCGGCGTCTCAGAATGCAAAGGATCTCGTCAAGGATGCCGACCGAGTCGTCAAGGCCAACGACGCTATTTTTGGCGCCAAGGGCGGAGCTGTGAGTGTGATTATCTTCGCACTCGATGGCCGTACGGACGGAACCGGCGGCGCCGATCATATGGGTTGCGATTACACGACGGGCAATGCGATTGAGGTCTGCGCATCCTTCGGCCGTTCTGAGCGTGTATCCGCGCTGTTCGAGGCAGAGCTGAGCGAATGTTCGATGGGAGGAAACCTTTGCGGTCTTAATACCGGTGAAGCTCTCTCGCGATGGTGCACAGCTGTGCTTGGTAATAATGCACTCGCTGATTTCGCCACGGCTCCGCAATGGGCTCAGGACGGAATGCCCGATTTCGTGAATCAGACCGATCCCACGGACCAGAACCCCGACAGCACGGGATGCGGCATGGCCTTCATATCGTGGCTCCTCGCCAAGAAATACGATCTCGGCGAGATCACCAAGCAATGGTTTCGCTCGGGGATTCTGGAACGCTCGCGCAGCTCTACGCCAAACTGACATCAGATTCCGCTTCGAACGCATGGCCAGCATTCCAGACTGCTGTCGACGACTTGTCGAATGGCGTCACAAGCGACGATCCGTTCGGCGGAATACGGCAGTAACCGCCAATGCTGTTCGGCCGCGCCGGCAAAGACGGCCCCCACTCAACGAAGGCATCGACATGTTCGTGGCAAGCATTTCATTTCCTGCGGGAAAATTGTCAGACGCTTACACTTCCTATGCAGCCCTCCAAGACCAGCCGCCTGAGCGCACGCGGCGAACCTTATCGCCGATCTTGGATGATATCCGGAACAATTGGCCCGCCGTAACCCCAAGGCCCACGCGATGATGTCCTATCGCCGCCAGCCCCATCGATGCTACACAGCCGCATTGCGAGCAGTCGGGATTCCCGCCCAGCTGACAAGGTGCGATCTGGGTCTTCAGGTCGGCTGAGATCGTCGTGGTGGTTTGCGCGAAAATGCATTCTTCAGGCGAAGCCGGAGGATTTCCGAACTCCCGGATTTGCGAATCGTCCATATCGAGCTTCACGTAGATGGTCCGCAGACGCCGCATTTCAGCGATACACGAGGAGCGCTGAGATGAAGAAAGTATCTCCAGCGACTGTTCGCCAATTTGCGGAGTGAAGATGCTCATCCAGATCTTGCGCACTTCTTCCTTCGAACTCCAGAGCTGAACAAATTCTTCCAGGTAGCCGGCGCGCCGCATCATCTGCGAGGTAATCGTGCAATGCACGATTACGCGATGACCGGCAATATTCTCCAGCACTCTTGCATAGGTCGCGGGCCGGCGGCGAATATCGTGCTCCGGCTGCAGCCCGTCGATGGAAATGACGATTGCCAGTTTGGGATCGTCTGCCCATTCCGCAGGAATTTGGCGAAAGGCGCTGGTAACGATTTGAACGAAGATGTTGCGCTTACGCAACTCGGGCAGGAGAACCGTCAACTCGCGAAAGCGCACCAATGGATCTCCACCGACGATCGACAAATGTAATGGACGATGTTCATCGACCACCTTGAGCACCTCACGCACCAAAGCGTCCGCCCGATAATCCGTCAGATCGCGCAAATTGCCCGCCTCTCCCACATGGCCATCGGCGTAGGCATAGCATCCCGGACATCGGAGCGGACACTCCTTCGTGATCTCAATAGACAGTGCAGGCTTGCGTCCTGCGAGTATTTTCCCCCAAGCCTGAAAAACTTCTTTTCGTTGCATGGACTCCCTTCGTCCCGTTGGACCATTCCGACTGCTGCGGAGCGACTGCAATAGAGGTTCGTTCGAATGCGTTGACTTCTCTGGAAAAGGATTCGGTACTGAGGATTAACACAACCTGGTGCAGAGGAGGCTTCGGCTCAGGCTATGGTCAGTAACAAGCTGCTGCCCGGAGGCAAACGGCAGGAATGCATCGAGCATTGCAAGCAGAAAAAGGAGCAGGAAAGGAACAAGAAAAGCGAGACATCGGCCAGAGCTGGTTGCCGCCATCTCCGGCAGAGGAGAGATGAAGACATAAAGTATGCCGATAACAACCAGAACGATGAGTACAGGCTTGGCTCGCAACCCCACTAAACCACCATACGCTAACTCGATCATCCTGTCATGCCGGGTCTAGGGGCGGCTGCCCTGGCTTATTTGTTTCATTGTGGAACTTCCGAGACGCGGCGCTCACGCGGGGCATGGTCCACGCTTCTCCGTTTTCCATAACGCTGAACGGAATCGAGAGTTATGGAGAGCGGGAGATCGGAGACGAAGGTTTGCGCCGCCGAACTGGCTGATGGGCATCTCGTACTCCTTGAGCTCGAAGTCGGCAATGCGCTGCTGTAAGCCGCGCTCCATGACGTCGTGGGAAAGCTGGTCCTGGTCGGAAAAGCCGGCGGTCGAGATCGCCTCCAGCCGTTTCAGGAACCCTTCATCGACCGTCTCGCGGCGCATCATTGCGGCGAGCGACCGGTCGGCAAGCTTGTCGTTGTAGCGATAGTCGCCAACAGAAGTGGCCCGCTCAGGAAATTCGCGAAGATCGGATTCGTACTGCTCGTCGAAGAGAGCATTCTGCGCCGCGAGCCGCTCGGCTAACGGTAGAAGGTTCTTATTTTGCGCGAAGGCGAAAACAGTGATGGCGAGTAGGAAAAGCAGACTCTGCTGAAAGCGCATAGGCCGGTTAGCCTAGCAGAGTTAGCGCTTAGCGGTCAGCAGTCAGCCGGTCAGACAGCGCCGAAGGCGCCGTACTCTTGTAGCCCACGTGCGGTGGGCCGTCGCTATGCGTGATCCAGAGCGTGCAAAGCCCGTAGTGCGGCATTTTGGGCGTTAGAATGTCTGCCCGCGTCATGTCTCATCCCACGATTACCAATCTGATTCACTTGGGTCTGGGCGACACATCGTCGCAAAAACACGATCCCTGCAGCTTTCGCTGAAGCGGGAAATGCGGCCGAGGCCAAGGCCCGCGTCGGCAGCCGTCAATGAACGGCGGCAGACGCGCTGGCAACTTCCAGTAACTGACTCAGGTGAATCAGTAATTGGCACTCTGTAGTTCCAGATTCGAGCAGGACGCTTACGTGATGTTGTTGCAGATTCTTCGCTCGATCGTCGGAGGCGCACTCGTGATCGAGCAGGACAATGTCGAACTTACAAAGTTGGGTCATCTCCTTGGCGGCTATCAGTGTGCTGGCTGAGGCCACTACATAGCCGGCGGCAAGCAGAGCATGTTCGCGGCTCTCCATGCGATCGAGGTTAGGGCAAACGGAAAGCAACACCGGCCAGCGTGAGCTTTCGTATTTGGCGACAATATCGGGGCCGAGCCATTCCATGGGAGATACTCCTGAGGCTCAGAGTCTGTCGATTCGGATCAATTGTTTTCGGGGGGGAAGGCGGCATTCTCAATGTAGCACTTGAAGGTGTCAAGCGATTTTTTGCAAGGTTTTGCACAGGCCACCCACCCTCCGCCGGTAAACAAGGAGAGTACGAGGATTGAGGCCAGGCGGATGGTCAGATTCGTAAAGTGAGCTTGTCAGCTGCGCCCATGACGCTGATCTGCTTGCCGTTCTCTTTGATCTTGTTGCGGCAGGACTCGACCATCGAGTCGACTTGTTGATCGTCGTGCATCGGATCGTGGTGAAACAGCACCAGGCGTTTGGCTTCGGAGTTCATAGCCGAGAAAGCGGCGTCAGTAGTCGTGCTGTGTCCCCAGCCGCGCTTGATGACGTACTCCTCGTCAGTGTATTGCGCCTCTCGAATCAGCAGGTCAGAGTCCTTTGCGAAGGCATCAATCTCTGCGTCGAGCTTTCTCGTATGCGAACTTTCACCGAGCAGTTTGTGATAGGGCTCGTGATCCGTCATGTAAACCACAGCACGGCCCTTCGATTCTATGCGGAATGAGAGCGAGAGTCCGGGATGGTTCAAATGCATGTGCGAGATCTTCACGTCGCCGATGTTCACGTCACCGGATAGTTCTTCGAAGTGGAGACGCGCCATTAAGTCATCCAGGGTGACCGGAAAGTAGTTACCGTCCATTTGTCCGGTGAAAAGTCTTTCGAGGCTGCGGTCAGGACTGTGCAGGCTGTAGATGTTCACGCGATTGCCGGCGCGATACGCGGGTTGAAAAAACGGAAATCCCTGGATGTGGTCCCAGTGAGTGTGGCTTACGAACAGATGCACTTCGAGACTACGCTCCGCATATTCCTTCGCCAGCGCGATTCCCAGTTCGCGCACACCAGTGCCGCAGTCAAAGATGAGGATGTCTTCTCCGCAGCGAACCTCCACACATGACGTATTACCGCCATAACGAATCGTCTCCGGACCAGGCGTGGCAATGGATCCGCGAGTACCCCAGAACTTCACGCGGAAGACGGTGCTTCGTAACTCAATTGCATTCCATACTGCGTCTACGAGCTGCTGCTCGGCGTAAGGCTTTATGACGTACTCATCGGCCCCGAATTCCTTAGCGCGACGAATGTCTGCCGGATAGCTCTGTGCGGAGCAGATAACAATAGGCACATCGCGTGTCGCGGGATCACGGCGAATCTCCTGACAGAGATCGTAGCCGTGAAGATCGGGAACACTTACGCCGATGACAACTGCGCCCGGCTTTTCCGTGCGCAGGAGCTCATAACCGGATTGATAGTCCACAGCGCTCGCCACGCTCATGTCGGCCTTGGCAAAAGCGCGCTCCGCGACAGCCCGAGACTCGGCGTCTTCTTCGATCAGAAGAGCTTTAATCATTCTGCAGACTTTCGGGGGATGTGAGAAGGCATTCTTTCACAGAGTTAACAAAGGGTAAATCCACTGCTTTCAGATTCGCCAGGAAAACTCAACATTCACACGTTCTGAAGTAACCGCACGTCTGTATGGAAGCAAAGAGGTTTATCGGATGAAATCCGGCAGGAGACCTTTATTCGTATCAGAAATTTCCTTCATTCAAGCTGGCGCATGCCATTACTTTCTCGACTGCGCAGCAGGTATCTTCGACGTCCGTTTCAAAGAGACTTGGATGAACAAGAAATGCGAGGCTGGTCTCCCCAAGCTCTTGTGCTACAGGATGCCGTGATGGCGGCCGCGCGGTCGCAAATGCTTTTTCACGGTAAACCTCGCCGCAGCTCCCGGTGTAACAAGACACGCCCTCATCGTTTATGGTATCGACGATCGTATTCCGATTCCAGCCCCGCGCCAGCTGTTCCGGGCGAACAAAAGCGTAGAAGCGATAGTAAGCAGGTTCTGTATGCTGCCGGAGAGCGGGAACGCGAAGAGCTGGAATTTGTCCGATACGTTTGTGAAGAATGCTAGCAAGGGCGCGACGACGCTCCAGCCAACTGCTCGATTTCTGCAACTGCGCGCGTCCGACCGCAGCCTGCGCTTCAGTCATTCTCCAGTTGGTCCCCAGTGAGTCATGAATCCAGCGAAAGCCATTCCCGTTCGTGCTTCGATCATGGCTCGCGTCATGCACGCCATGATTGCGAAATGCCGAAGCTCTCTCATACAGCTCAGGATTATTGGTTGCCATCATTCCTCCTTCACCCAGAGTGCTGATGATCTTGTCCTGGCAGAAGGAGAAAGCTGCCGCGTCTGCAAATGAGCCTACTGGTCGGCCCCGGTAAGTTGCGCCTTGAGCTTGTGCGCAGTCCTCAATCAGGAACAGCCTGCGCTCGTGAGCGAATTGAACGATGCAATCCATCTCACATGGATTGCCGCCCAGATGAACGACAAGGATCGCCCGCGTTTCTGGAGTCAACACCGTCCGAATCGTGTCGACGGTGACGTTCTGAGTATCACGATCGACGTCGGCAAAGATCGGAGTCGCTCCGCACATAGCGATGCAGCTCGCGGAGGCAAAGAACGAGCGGCTGCTGGTCACGACGTGATCACCAGGTCGAATGCCAACCGAACGCAACGCCAGTTCGAGGGCAACGGTTCCGTTAGCGACTGCAACAGCGTGCTTCGTTCCGCAAGCATCCGCAAATTCGCGCTCAAACAGCCTTCCCTGCTCGCCGGTGCAGTAGTTCACTTTTCCACTGCGCATCACATCGGCAACGGCGGCAATCTCGTCCTGCGCAAAGATCGGCCACTCAGGCATAGGCTGAGTCCGCACCGGCATGCCGCCGTGAACAGCCAAGGTTCCTTTGAGAACAGCTGGATCCATATAAATATCCAGATTGGGAAAATTGAGAACGGAAGCGGGATTCTATCAGAGCTTCGATTTTAGGCAAGCGCCCGCGTCAACCAGTCCGACCCTTAAAAACTCTCCGGAAATCAGCGGACCACGAGGACCTCGCGCACGTTGTCGCGCGCCAGAAAGAACTTGAGGGAAGCGTAGTCGTGAAAGAGGTTTTCAATGTGGCGATTGTTGAACACGCGCTGCAGCCGGAATTGAGGGCCACGTTGGAGTCGCAAGTTGTCCAGCCCATTAATGTGATAGCGGTAGTAAGAAGCGTCCGGGCCTGCGTCCTTGGTGTGAAAAAACGCCAGCAGATAGCCTTTCGGATTTAAGACTGACGCGATGCGTTCGACCATTGGCTTCACGAGCGGTTCTGCGAGGTAATCAGGAATGTCCCAGCAAAGCACAGCGTCAAACTTCACGTTCCTGAAGAGAAGGTTCTCGCGAAAGAAATGGTCCGCGTCGATCGTCGGATTGCCGTTCGCGTCTTTGGCTTTGTACTCGGCGTTTTGCGCCGCGAGTAACACATCCTCGTTGTAAACGCGATGTCCGAGTTCCGTGAAGTGCGTAATGTTGGCCGGAGAGGTTGGTCCCAAATCGAGAATAGCCAGGCCTTCCGAGCCCTGGAGCAATCGTGTTAATTCGCCAAGTCCGCTGGAACGCCGGAACCCGGCGTCAGTTCCCTGCACCGGTTGTTGGCTGTCGGCGGATGACTTGCCTCCGAAGAAGCGCGAGAAAGGATTTGCCACCTGTCGTCGTTATTACCTCTATCCTCTCGTTGTGGAGGCCGGCGCTGCGGGAAGTGGTGAGGAAGACGGCGTAGTTACAGGAGTCACGGGAGTGGAAGTTGCCTGTCCGGCCTGTTGTTCGCGCTTCGCAGTCTGGTCTTTGCTGATGTCGATTCCACCTTTGAAATATGCGCCATCCTCGATGAGGATACGCTGCGTGACGATGTCGCCCGCGAGTACAGCGGATTTTCTCAGCTCCACACGATCTTTGCCGGTGATGTTGCCGTCGACGCGACCGTGAATCACAATTTCCTTCGCAGTGATGTTTGCGCGAATGCGCCCATTGGGGCCGACGGTGAGATTGTGATCGCGCAGCTCGATGCTGCCCTCTACTTCTCCGTCGACATACAAATCTTCACTGCCGGAAAGTTCGCCCTTTACCACGACGGATTTGCCGATGTGCGCTACGTCGGTACGATTCTGTTCGCTGGTTCGATACGTGTCCACGAAATCGACCTCCTGATTCCTCTTACCGGCACATGCCGGCGGTCAAAGTACAGGCACTTGATTTCAGGACGAAGATTCCACGTCCCATTGCGCAAAACATTGCGATCCGGCCCTGCGATCGCGGAGCTTACAAGCTACAGGAGCAGCACAGTTTGGCGCAAACTATACAGAGCACACACCCTGAAAAGCAATGATCGTTCTCGTCGGAAGCAAAACAGCGATCGCTCGCCCTGAGAAGCATTATAGGCTTAGCTCACGCTGTGATGGTCGTGGACGGATAGGCGAATGTGGAATCCCGCTGCTCACTTGCGGCATATTGCTGCCCAACATTGCCCGTCTGCGACGTACTCACGCTTTATAGCTTCAGAGTACATCGGTAGCAAATGCCTGTGTTTGCTGCGATTTGTGGCTTCAACGTTTGGTCATCTTCTTGCATCACGACACGCAGTCGGCTCATTCGGAACGTCGCTGTCAGCAACAGAACCGAAGAACCAGGGGAACAGCGGTTCTGCCATCGTCAGCGGTCAAAACAGCCAATGGGACTGCCTTCTTCCGATTGAGCCGACGAATCATTTTCGGCCCCCTATTTTCAACTTTCTGGCTAAAATTCCTGTCTTCACACTACGTAACCTGCTGAAAACACGAGCTACCTTCGCGAAGACGGGACTTCATCAAATGAACTCCATTTTTGACCGGGAATTGGGCGCAATGAGTGTCTCTTTCGGCGTTGCGGACCGCGTGACTGCAACAAAGCAGCATCGAAATCACGTCTAATGGCTATATAGTCTTACTTAGTACTTTCCACGGGTCCCGTATGGTGATTAGTACTCGCCGATCTCTTATGCGCAGGGCTTTCATGTTGTTCTTCGCATGCGCTTTATCCTGCTGCTCTGCAACGTTCGCTTCCGCTGCTGCAAGCAGTGATCAAGCAACCGAATTTCAGCCGAACGCTCAGGCTCGCGATCTGGTACGCAAAGTCGTGGCCAATGAACTCAAGCAGGAAGAACTCGACAAATCGCGCTACATGTTCAAGCTGAAAAAGGTGACGCCAAAGGTCACCAGAGTTCAGCAAATCGTACAAACGAACCAGGGCAGCATTGCCAGAACGCTGCTGATAGACGGAAAGCCACCAGCTGACGATCTTCGCAAGGCGGAAGAGGAGAAGATCCAGAAGCTCATTGGCGACCTTGATGAACAAAAACGGCGGCAGAAGCGCGAGAAAGAGGACGAAAACCGAGCCCAGATCATGGTAAGGGCGTTACCGAACGCCTTCTTCTACCAGGAAATCAGACGAGACGGCGATACTCTGAAGCTGCGCTTTCGTCCCGACCCAAGCTACGAACCACAGTCTCGTGAAGAGTCGATCTATACGGGAATGGCCGGTGAGCTTTGGTTGAATATTCCACAAGAGCGACTACGCAAGATCGACGCTCATCTTTTCCACGATGTTGATTTTGGTTGGGGCATTCTGGGACGACTCTACAAAGGCGGCAGCTTCATGGTCGAGCAAGAACAGGTGGACGCGAGCCACTGGGACACTACGGTTCTGAAACTTGACTTGAGAGGAAAAGCACTGCTGGTGAAATCACTCGTTTATGACGAGCAGGAATTCGAAAACGATTTTCATCGCCTGCCCGACCACATTAGCCTTGCTGAAGGTGCGGATATTCTGAAAAAGGGCGTGCCCGAGCTCGCGCAGAAAAACGGTCAATAACTTCAGACAAGTTCTCAGGCGAATTCTCGTAACACCGGCTGCGACTTAGGGAGGGGCGTCGGCTTCAGCCGTGCCGTGTTGGATGGCTAGCGTGGCGGCTTAGCCGCTTGGGTATTTTACTTCCAGAAATGGACCAGTCCGCTTCTGCTCCGCAGCCGAAGAGAGACCGCAGTGGCCAAGGCAGAAAGGGTTTTTTGTTTCTCGACGGCACGGCTGGAGCCGACGCCCGCTAAGTCACTCCTCTGCCAGAGGAATATCAGACTCTCACAGTTGCCGCTTGCTTCAGGGTCTTCTTTCGTACGGTGAGACGATCGATTAGATCCAGAGACGTCGCCCGGAAGCGAGAAGTTTGGCAAAGTCGAGAGCGCGATATTGTGGGCACGTCCGATGCCGCTCTCGAGCATCCCGCCGCACCATACTGGAATGTTGTTCGCCGCGGCCACATCGTGAATCGCGATTGCCTCGGCGAATCCGCCTACGCGGCCAACTTTGATGTTGATAATGCCACACGATCCCAGTTCAATCGCCGCTCGCGCACTGCGAGCGTGGTGAATCGCTTCGTCGAGACAGATCCGGGTTTTGAGCTGCTTTTGCAGAGTGGCATGGAAGTAAAAGTCGTCGTTCCAAAGAGGCTGCTCAATCATGAGCAAATTGAACTTGTCGAACTGCTTCAGATGCTCCACGTCGTCGAGTGTGTACACGGAGTTCGCATCGCAGCTCAGCAGGATTTCTGGCCAGCGAGCTCGAACGCGTTCAAAGATCTTGAGATCCCATCCAGGCTTGCACTTTAGCTTGATGCGCTGATAGCCGGCAGCTAGTTCTTCTTCAGTCTTGCTCAGAAGTTGTTCAATTGAGTTCTGAATGCCCAGTGAAACTCCGCAGGCAATCTCCCGGCGTACTCCGCCCAGGAGGTTCCATAATGGAACACCTTTCGCTTCGGCCTCGGCTTCCCAGACGGCATTCTCAAGCGAAGCCTTAGCCATGCGATGACCGCGAACTCGCTTCAACAGATCAGGTACGTCGCGACCCGAGCGAATATCGCGTCCGAGCAAAGCAGGAGCAAGCTCGTCTTGGATCACGTACCAGGCGGTTTCAAGCGATTCTTCGCTGTAATAAGGGTGCTCTCCGGCCACGCACTCACCCCAGGCGGAGATCCCGTCAAGTTTAAGTTCAACCAGCAACACACGACGCTCGGTAGTCCTGCCGAAGCTGGTTTCAAAGAAGTGCACGAGCGGCATGTGCAGCTCGTGCATCGTAATCGATTCTATGTACATGACGACGCCGTTTCCCGCTCCATCTCGGAGCCAAACTCAAATCGCTCTTCCGGATGCGCGAGCAGAAAACTCCCATTGCCCAGCTGGTCGCGTTTGTAACCCAATACCACCAGGCCTTCGGAGAACGCCTTTAAAAATTGTTCCCGATTCGCAAGCTGTAATTCGCGGGCGCGATCGCGAGTCGCTGGATCATTCTTCCAGTCGTAAACATGGGCGGGCACTTTAATGACCACCTCTGGCTTAACGTGAATCGGCTGTCCAGCTTCGAGAAGTCGCCGCACTCTAGCCGAATTGAGCCACCACTCCGCAATGCAGCGATCGGTCGGCAGTCCGCCCTGCAGTGGTGAGGACGAGATGCCGTATTGGTTGATGGTATAGCGCCTGGCGATGACTCCCAGCCTCTCGATATTGAGATAAGCGTTTTTAATCTCGAGGGGATCGAAGGTCCACTCCATCAGTTCGAACTTTCGCGCAATCGCATCGTCACGCTGCGCCAGCTTTAGTCGACGACCGAGTCCTGCATTTCGATGTTCTTCGCGGACTGCGAGCATGTGCGAATGAAGATAAGTGCGTCCGTCGCGTGAACCCGGGATAGAGAGAGCAAAACCGATGAGCATTTGGCGAGCAAAAGCTCCAATGACTTGTCCGCCGATCTTGCTCGCGACCACAAACATCCGAACGGGGATCAAATCCGCGTCAGAGAACCCCCAAACTTCGCGCTGCAAATCTACGCAGGCTTGAAATTCGGTCACCTCGCGACAGTGACGCAGTTCAATGGAATCCTTCAGATTGTCGGCGGATGCAGCCCGGGTATTCAATGCTTCACCTCTTCGGCCTTTGAGTTCTGCCAGAGCGCCTCCATTTGCTCGATGTTCATCTCTTCAAGACGTCGTTCCTGTTCGCGCGCTTGGTTCTCCATTGCCTCGAAGCGCCGGCGAAACTTCTGCGTGGTACGACGCAGTGCCGATTCGGGATCGACGTTGAGAAAGCGGGAAAGATTGACTAACACGAAGAACAGATCCCCCACTTCAGCTTCGATGCGTTCCTGAAGCTCCGGAGAGACCTCATGAGTTCTCGAACCTGCATGCCCACCTGCCGGCTTAATCGGCTGCGGGAGATCCGAAATGTTGTGCTTGAGTTCGGCGACTTCTTCGTCGAGTTTTTCAAAGATGCCGGAGATCTCTGCCCAATCAAATCCAACGGAGGCAGCCTTTCGACTGAGCTTCGTGGCTTCAAGAAGCGCGGGCATAGCGCGGGACACTCCGCTCAGCAGTGATTCCCTGCCCAGTTCCGTGGATACAGGATTCTTCTGTGAGGCTTCTGCTTTTTTAAGTGCTTCCCAATTCCGGACTACCTCATGTGCAGTATCAGCTTTCCTGTCCCCAAAAACGTGTGGATGACGTTTCACCAGCTTGTCAGAAAGCTGATCCATTACATCATCAATAGAAAAGTAGCCGGCCTCTTTTGCCATCTCCGCGTAAAAGAGCACTTGAAGGAGGAGGTCACCTAATTCGCCGGGCAGTTCTTTCCAGTCACGATTCTCTATTGCTTCGAATACTTCGTAAGTTTCCTCCAGCGTGTACGGCTTAATGGAATCAAAGGTCTGCTCTCGGTCCCAGGGACAACCGCCTGGCGCCCGGAGGCGCGCCATGATGTTCACCGCTCGTTCAAACTTCTCGCCTGTAGGCATAGAGCTAATCTAAATGACGCATGCGGTGATTGTCAGTGATAACGCTGCTATGCTCGTCTCGTGAAGAGTCATACTGAGTACCTGAAATTCAACACGAAGAAGCATCGAGACTACATCCACATCACTCCGCAGGTGGAAGCAGCCGTGAGGAAGAGCGGAGTGGAAGAGGGGCTGGCGTTCGTCTCGGCGATGCACATCACCGCCGCTGTCTACGTGAACGACAACGAATCGGGGTTGATTCAGGACATCGACGAGTGGCTGGAGAAGCTCGCGCCCTTTCGCGAAAACTATCGCCACCATCAAACTGGTGAGGATAACGGGGACTCGCACCTCAAGAGTCTGCTTCTGCACCAGTCGGTAACCTTGCCGATCACCAAGGGCAAACTCGATCTCGGAACGTGGCAAAGAGTCTTCTATGCCGAGTTCGATGGACAGCGGGAAAAGCGGGCGATCATAAAAATCATTGGGAAGTAATCGCCAAACATCAATCCGGCCCGGCCACGGGTGTTTGCATGCAGCAACCACGCGTCCCCAAGTGCGCTGTATAAACAAAGTCAAAACCTGGCCGAGGGCAGCCGGAGCCACGTTTCGGCCCAAAGTTTTTGCAGCGCGCCTCCGCTGCAGACATCCAATCCCGGGTATCCTGCTGAACTGCATGAAAATCGGAATCACGTGTTATCCCACGTACGGCGGCAGTGGAGTTGTTGCTACCGAACTGGGAATCGAACTTGCCCATCGCGGGCATGAGATTCACTTCATCTCCTACTCTCAACCCTTTCGCCTTACTACGCTGCACGACAATATCCGTTACCACGAAGTTACGGTTTCGCAGTATCCGTTATTCGAGTACCCGCCGTACGATCTGGCGCTGGCCACGCGCATGGCGGAAGTTGCCGAGATTTATGATCTCGATCTTCTCCACGTACACTACGCGATTCCCCATGCAGTAAGTGCAATGCTAGCGCGCCAGATGCTATCCCATGCCACGTTCCCGCGGCATTTGCCCTACGTGACCACATTGCACGGCACAGATATCACGTTGGTAGGACAAGACCCTTCCTACCTCCCTGTGACTAGGTTCTCGATCGAACAAAGTGATGGCGTGACCTCGATTTCTGATTACCTGCGCGAGCGCACCATCCAGGAGTTTGCAGTTCGCAATCCGATCGAAGTGATCCACAATTTTGTGAACTGCGATTTATATAAACGGCCGAAGGATATTAGCGCCGATCGTTCGATCTTCGCGGAGCCGGAAGAAAGACTGCTTGTCCACCTCTCAAATTTTCGTCCGGTAAAGCGCATTGGAGACGTGATTGAAATCTTCGATCGGGTGCAGAAGGAAATTCCTGCGCGGCTGATGATGATCGGAGATGGTCCGGAACGTTCAGCGGCGGAATGGCAGGTGCGGCGGCTCGGACTCCTGAATCGCGTAAATTTCCTTGGCAAGCAGGATAACGTGCACGAGAAGCTGGCGCTCGCCGACCTGATGTTGTTGCCGAGTCAGCTCGAGTCGTTTGGGCTGGCCGCCCTGGAAGCGATGGCGTGCGAAGTGCCGGCAATCGCGACCAATGTCGGTGGATTACCAGAAGTAATCGAAAGCGGCAAGAACGGGTTCCTCGGAGAAGTGGGCGAGGTGGAGAAAATGGCTGCTTTCGCGATTGACGTTTTGTCCAACGAAAAGCGTCTGCGCGAGATCGGAAAACTTGCACGCTTTGAGGCGCAATCGCGTTTCTGCGCGTCGAAAATTATTCCCCAGTACGAGAAGTTCTATCAGCGCATACTGGAGCGAGCCTCGTAAATCGCCGATGCTGCCGAAGACTCCTTATCCGTCTGTAATAGGGGCAGTTCGATTGAAATCCGCGTTCCTCTTCCGGGACTGCTCTGAACAGCCATGTGTGCGTTAGCGCCATAGAGCACTCGCAGGCGCTCGGCCACGTTGTGCATGCCGATTCCTTCGGTGTGCAGCTGAGTTCCATCGTTATCGTCGCGCGTATACCGGCGACGCTCACCGAAACGGCCGTTGACCGAGGCCATTCCCACACCATCGTCTTCGATATCGATACGAAGGTGATGTTCAGACTGCAATCGACTCCGAACGATGATCTTGCCGCCCTCGATCTTCGGCGCAAGACCGTGCTTGATGGCATTCTCGACGATTGGTTGCAGCACCATGCTGGGAACAATCACATCAAGGGTTTGAGAGTCGAGGTCCTTCACGACCTGCAGCTTTTCCGGACCAAAACGGGCGACTTCGATGTCGAGATAGTTGTCGATGAACTCCATCTCCTCCCGCAGCAGGACAAATGCGTCATGTTTCCTGAGCAGCGAACGCAGTATGTTGGCGAGCTTCACAATCAAGTCTCGCGCCTGCTCTGGGCGAACACGCACGAGAGAGGAGATTGAGTTCAAGGTATTGAAAAGAAAATGGGGGTTGATCTGGCTTTGCAGCGCGTCCAGGCGAGCCTGCAACAGTAGCCGTTCCTGTTCTTCCAGCTTGAGTTCAATGCGCGTCGCATTCCAGATTTTGATCGGAATCGCGACGGCAGCGATCGTGCCAGCGTAGACTGCGACTTCCACCCAAAAAGTGTCTCCGCGCAAGAAGAACACTCGACCGGGAAATGCTCGCCCAATCTGCTCGCGAAGAAACTGCAGGAGCAGAATTCCAACGAAGAAAGCCACCTGCCAGTCGTGTCGCGGACGCGGAAAATTGCGGCGAATCCAGCGGTAGACGCTGAGATCGACCATCGGAGAGAACGACCAGATGTCTTCCCGATTGGCAGCGTATTCACGAAATGCGCCGGCAACATACCCGGCGAGCGCATCCAGTGGGAAACCGAGGAATTCATGCCGCCATAATTCCGGAATCGCGCACAGTGCAGCCAGTGCGACACCCGCGAGGCGGCCACCCATCACGCCAACGATGATTGCGCTCTCGAATGCGACGTCCGCGGCAGAGAAGCTCGGCACTGTTGCTCGTACCCACACACCAAGAGCGACCGGAACGCCCACGAATAAAACGATCTGAATCTGCTGCCGCGTACTCCGAATCTCATTGCGAAACAGAATGGACTTGAAGTAACGCGAACGAACTACTGCGCTGGCAATGGCGGCGACTACGCCAAGCCTGATGAGCAGAGTGATGAGTGTTAACTTCTGGTCCACGCAGTTGTAAGCCTAGCAGGAATGGCTGGATATAATTTAAGAACAATTAGGAGCAACCACATTAAACTTGAAGCCAAAAAGCGCGCCGAAGCCGATTTCCCCACGAAATTCGGCCACTTCCGGATACTCGGCTTTGAAGGCACTCGACGCGATCCTGAGACGGGGCGCCCAGAGGCAGCAGTTGTCTTGGTTATGGGTGATATCTATTCAGAGGCTCCGCTAGTTCGAATCCACTCTCAATGCCTCACAGGTGATGTGTTTCACTCGCTTCGCTGCGATTGTCGCCAACAACTTGAGCTGGCGCTGCAGCTCATTGCCAATGCTGGGGCTGGGATTCTCCTTTACGAGCAGAAAGAAGGGCGTGGCATCGGCCTAATTGCCAAGCTACAAGCCTACGAACTCCAGGATCAGGGACTCGACACAGTAGAAGCCAACGAGAAGCTCGGATTCAAAGCGGATCACCGAGAATTCGATTTACCAGCGGCTGTCTTGCACGTGATGGGAGTCGATGAGGTACGTCTGATCTCCAACAACCCTCAGAAGGTCGCAGCACTCGAGTCCGCTGGAATCCAAGTAGTCGAGCGTGTTCCTTGTGAGCCCCTCGTCGGAGAACGCTCCGCGGCATACCTCAAAACAAAAAAAGAGAAGCTGGGACATTTACTGGGGCGAGAGGATTAAGAACACTGTCCTAGATGGGGCAGGTTTAGGGAAAGACATCAGCTTCAGCTTGCGACTTCGTCAGAGTAGCTGCAATCCGCATGGCGAATTTCGCTGATGACATCTGTGCGCCAGGATGCGTCATCAGATATGGACATGCCTCTGAGTCGCAAACGCCGGCTGCCACTCGTGCGTGAAGCCGACGCATCTGGGCGAACCCTGGAAATCTTTCAGGAAATCAAGGCTGCGCTCGGAGTTCCGCACGTAAATCTCATTTTTCAGGCGTACGCTGCGTATCCCAAGTTCCTAGATTCCATGTGGAAGGCGATGCAGCCAGCGGTAGAGACTCGGGAATTTTTTCAAAACGGCGATCGATTGAGAGCCGAAGCCTACACTCGTACTCATAATTATTTTCTGGTTCCCGACCTCTGCAGCTGCATCCGAGATATTCATTTTTCAACCGGAGCCCAACACGAACTCACGGATGTGGTGGAGCTATTCCACTACAACAATCCTCTCCTGCTGTTGATCACAGCAATGCAACTACACGCGTTTGAGGATGGACCGCCGCATCCCCGACGCGCCGAAACTGGCGCTGACCATCCGGTAATCTCGCAAAAGCCCGTGCAGATCACGGAAGAGAGTGCCCCTGCGCCAATGCGCAAGATTTACGAAGACATCAAGCGGACGCTTGGCGTGAGCTTTATCAATACCGACTACCAGGCTTTGGCACGCTGGCCAGATTTCCTGACCATGTACTGGAATGCGTTCAAGCCTCTTGCCTCCTCTCCTCTTTACGGAGAGAATCGTCACGCGCTCCGGGAGTCTGCTCTCGCACTTGCGAGTGACCTTCCCAACGGTCCGCAACTCAGCGTGGAACCGATGCAAGAAGCGGGGCTCACAGAAGACGAGATCAGCGCCGGCATTCACATAACGGAGGAATTTCTCGATGTTCTGTCAGGGCTCTTGTTGAATGTGGCGTTCGCCAAGATCGCGCTCGAAGGGGGCAATAGGGTCAAAGCCCCATTGCGCGCACCTGAGCACATGCCAGGACAATATCCCGATCATCCGGAACGAGCCGCCTAAACAGGTCGCGCGAGCTTAGCTTCCAACATCGACACAAGAGCAGGATCGAGCCGATTGGAAGATGCAGCAAATACCGGCTTGTTCCGTTTAACCCACTCACTAGCTTTGAAGTCAGAGCTGCGAATTATGAACGCGTCCGCGCGTTCGAGCTGCCGCTTTACCGATTGCTTGAAGTCAAACTGCGCAGCATCGAGAAGCAGCAGCAATACTGTGGGATCAAGAAACTCCATTGCTGAGGCGGACTCAACTATTACGGCGGCAGCCGATGCGAGCTCTGCCTGTAGAAAAGCGCAAGCTTCCTTCAAAGAAGAATCTTCACTTTGAACCAGAAGTGCGCGATCTGCTCCCGATCGCAGGAATTTGGCGGTGTCGCTTTCATCCTTCGTGGGATTTTGATTCCAAATCGTCCATCCACCGCTCTCTTTAAATATTTCGCAATGTCGCGGTGCATGCAGATGATTTGTAATCTTTACAGCCGTCCATTTGACTCGGGGCAGTGCGACGATGATGTTACAGATGAGAGTGGTCTTGCCGATGTTCTTCGTTTGGCCGCCGACCACGATCAGTGCCATAACGGCAGGCTACTCTTCCTTTTTTCGAGTTAGCCGCGAAAGAGTGGCCAGTTCTTTGAGATAGTCTTTGATTGGACGAGCAGGGGTTCCCCAAAAGACGACGCCTTTCCCTCGAATGACTTTGTTACTTGGAATTCCGCTCTGGGCGCCGAGAATGACTCCGGCTTCGATTTCCACGTGATCGGCGATCCCGACCTGGCCTCCAACGATTGCGCCCGCCCCAATGCGTGAGCTACCGGAGATTCCAGTCTGCGCGGCCACGACAACATCCTCGCCGATTTCGACATTGTGACCGACATGCACCATATTATCGAGCTTCGTACCACGTCGAATGACGGTGGCATCGAGTGCTCCACGATCTACGGTGCAATTAGCCCCGATGTCAACGTCATCTTCGATTATGAGACGTCCCACTTGGGGAAAGAGTTGATAATGTCCGGCATCATCGCGGGTATATCCGAAGCCAGTGGACCCGAGTACACTTCCCGCCTGCACCACCACTCGATTCCCCAGTGTCGTTCCCGGATAGATCGTCACGTTAGGGCGAATCTGGCACTCTTCGCCCACAATTACATTGCTGCCAATGACAGAATTAGCTTCAATGGAACTGTGGTTTCCGATGCTGGCGCCTTCTTCAATCACAACCCCAGGTCCAATCCAGGTTTTTTCGCCAATTTTCGCTGACAAATGAATTTGCGAGCTCTCGTCATGGCCAACCCGCCTTTCAGCGCGTGAGAACAGAGCCGCGACACGAGCGAAGGCTAGCTTTGGATCAGAAGAGATCAGAAGCGGCTTCGAGCTTTGCGCATTCGCGCCAAATTGCCCTGTCAGGACAAGCGAGGCTCGTGATTCGAGGGCTTCTTTTAGCATGGAATCATCTGCTGCAAACACGACATCGCCCTCTTTTGCCGATCGGATGCTGGCGATGCCGCGCACGCGCGTTGCTCCGTTGCCTTTGAGAATCGCACCGCAGTGGCGGGCGATCTCCTGCGCTGATTGGGTTGAGGCGTTTGCGCTCATTTCAATAGATCGGCGGTTCTCCGGGAGGACGAGTTTTCCACCGGCGGTGAACCCACAACCACTGTTCAGGATACCGGGTCACATAATTCTGAATCACGCGATTAAAGAGAGCTGTGTTGGTAATTGCATCGGCGTCATCGTCTCCAGTGGATACTAACTGCAACGTCGGATCAAAACGAACTCGATATTTCTTCAGGTTCTTGTCCCAGATAGTAAATGCCGGGACCACAGCCGCGCCGGAGCGAAGAGCTACCCTCGCCATTCCCGAGGCTGTACATGCAGGCTTACCAAAGAAATTCACGAATACGCCTTGTGGCGGCGTCATGTTCGTATCCATTAGGATGCCAACGGTTTCTCCGGCCTTCATCGCAGCCAGCAGTCCCCGGGCAAAGTCTTCCTTAGCGAAGGTCTGGTTGCCATGTAGTGTGCGGTAACGCTCGACCAGCGCGTCGACTTTGGGATTGTCCAGCCTGCGAACCACGATCTTGATGGGGTTCCCAAAGATGGAGTGTACGAACGATCCAATCTCCCATGCTCCCAGGTGGGCGGTAAGAAGCAGGACGCCGCGGCCGGCATCGCGCCCCGCAGTGTAGTTTTCAAATCCATCATAGAGAGCAACGCTGCGCGCATTTTCGGCGGTGTAGCGGGGAAACATGCAGAACTCAGCGAGATGCCGCCCAAAGCCAGTGAACAGTTCGCGAATAATTTGGCTGTGCCGGTTCTTTGGCATTTCTGGAAACGCAATCTCCAGATTACGCATGCCCACTCTTCGTAATCGTCCAACGACAATGTATGCTGCCATGCCCAGTCCGATCCCGAAAGCCCGCGACAGGCGGCGCGGTAGAGATCCAAGCACTCGGACAAAGAGATACACCGCCACATATTCGAATTTCTGGCGCATCAGGAACGTGCGACGGTAACATTCGAGTGCCGATCAGTGCAATCGAGATCGTCAGAGTTGAACTCTAATTTTAGGACCGTCGCGCGCCCTTTTGCGGTTTTCGCTGGGATATCCAAGAATCCTTGGAAATGACAAAGGCTTGTGCACAGGGGCATAGTCCTCCTAGCGGGTCACGTCGTCTTTGCCTAAACACCCGCGCGGGGCGCACGGCAGTCCTGGAGACGGTTATTCAATGCCCAGGCTCTTCCACTTTTTGTCCACGATGGCTTTGATTGCAGGATCCATCGTGATCTCGTCAGGCCAGCGCCGCGAGAAGCCCTCGGTCGACCATTTTCTTGTGGCGTCAATTCCCATTTTGGAACCGTAGTTTGCCAGCCGAGAAGCGTGATCAAGTGAATCGATGGGTCCAAGCGTGAACTGGATGTCACGCTCGGGATCAATATTGTTCAGGGCCTTCAGGGTTACTTCGCCAATGTCGTGGACATTCACGTCTTCCTCTACCACGACGATGCATTTCGTGAACATCGCCTGCCCGAGTGACCAGATTCCGTGCATCACCTTGCGCGCCTGTCCTGGATACGACTTCCGAATGGAGACGATCATCAGGTTGTGAAACACACCTTCTACCGGGAGATTGACATCGACGATCTCAGGCAACGTCAGCTTCATCAGCGGCAGGAAGATGCGCTCGATAGCTTTCCCCATCCAGGCGTCTTCCATCGGAGGCTTGCCGACGATGGTTGTCGCATAAATGGGGTCTTTGCGATGTGTAATGCAGGTGACGTGGAAAACCGGATACTCATCTTCCAGAGTGTAGAAGCCGGTGTGGTCGCCAAAGGGACCTTCGGGACGAAGCTCGTCGAGCAGCACGTATCCCTCAAGAACAATTTCTGCGTTGGCAGGGACCTCCAGATCGACGGTCTCGCATTTCACCAATTCGACAGGTTCCTGCCGGAGAAAGCCGGCAACGATGAACTCCTCAACATCGGGAGGCGCCGGAACTACTGCTGAGAAGGTAAGTGCTGGATCGGTGCCAATTGCCACGGCAACTTCCATCTTCCCTGCCGGACGACCACCTTCAGCCAGCATGCTGCCACCAGATGAGCGAGCCATGATGTCCACAGCGGCGCCTCTGCCTCCGTCTTGCGCGCCAGCAGCGGCACCCATGCGCAGCCGCTCTCGATAATGTTCTGCGGCCACCTTCTGGCGCTGCCAGTGCATGCCGGTAGTGCGCTCGTCATACACCTGCATGCGATACATGCCAATGTTTCGTTTTCCCGTTCTGGGATCACGCGTGATCACACATGGCAGCGTAATGAATCGTCCGCCATCTTGAGGCCAGCATTTCAAAATGGGAAAGTCGAGCAACGAGAAATTGCCTTTCTTGATGACCTCCTTACAGGCACCCGTCGAGACCACTTTGGGGAACAACTTACCCATATCCGCCAGCATCGGAAGCATCTTCAGCTTTTCGAGGAAGCCTTCCGGGGACTTCATGTTCAGCAGCTCGCGGATTCGTCCTGCGATCTCATCAAGAGAATCAACGCCAAGCGCCAGCTTCATCCGCTTCTCGGAGCCAAACTGATTGATCAGGAGCTTGGAGCCCGGATGTCCCTTCAGCTTCTCGAAGAGCAAAGCGGCGCCGCCCGGTCTGGGAACTTGAGATTTCGATATGCGGTCGGCAATTTCAGTAACTTCGAGAATTGGATCTACTTCTGTGCGAATGCGCTTCAGTTCGCCCGCGCGTTCGAGCGCAACCACCCAATCGCGCAGATCTCGGTATGACAAAAGAAAGCTCCTGAGCTTCTAAGCTCCTAAGCCACGGAGCTTGAATGTGCATCGAAAAGAAATTCGATTATACGGACGGCAGGCGGAAAATCCCTCAGAGCTCAGCAGCTTAGGAGCTTAGAAGCTTCTGCGTCCAACCACAATCCAGCAGCACACATCCTAGATTAAGAATTCATTTCTCTCTCCCGAGGTCTGCCTTTTGATGGCGTCCAAGCTGAACCGTGAAGCCGAATATCTGAATGCGCTCTTCTCTCTAACTCTTACCCCTACACAGGCAGGCAGGGCTGTCTCTCTCATTGCCTCGCTCACGCCCATCGAGCGATCCGAGTTCACCTCCCTGGCAGATTCGCATCACGTTCTTGTGCGTGGCCTGAACACCGTTCTCGATCGCAGCACTCGCGACGGCGATACGGTACTCGCGCAGTGGGCGACTGAAGAGTTGGAAAAGGAACACAAACGCATTTCGACCGCGCTCGTCTACCTGCGCGACATTTGCGAAGAACTGGAAAGCGCCAACTGCCCGATTACAGTGATGAAGTCACTCGATCACTATCCGGACCTCGGCAATGATCTCGATCTTTATAGCACCGCCGATGAACGCGCGATCTGCGATGTGATGACTGGCAAATTCAACGCGCATATTGAGCCGCGGAGTTGGGGCGATCGGCTGGCCCATAAATGGAATTTTGCTGTACCCGGGCTAAAGGAGTCGGTCGAGATTCATGTGCAACGGCTCGGACAGATGGGAGAGCACATTGAATTAGCTCGTCGATTTGTAACGCGCCGTGTGCTTAAGGTTGTCGAAGACAAAACCTATCATGTTCCTGCTCCGGAAGAACGAATCATTGTGGCAACTCTGCAACGCATGTATCGCCATTTTTACTTCCGGGTATGTGACATCGTTAATTCGGCGGCGATTATCGACTCAGGTGAATTGAATTTTGATGAATTGAAGCGTAGCACCGAGGCCGCCGGAATCTGGCCCGGAGTAGCGACATACATGACAGTCGTGTCAGATCACATCAAGCAATATCGCGGTACGCCGCTTGGATTGCCGGAGTTTGTATTGGCCGCGGCCCGCTTCGGCGGAAACGAAGTTCGGCCGCGTGCCCGGTTCCTGCGTGTCCCCGTGCTCCCGCATGGCGCTGCGCTGTACACATATCAGGTGACTCAGGCAGCCGCCAGAGGAGACGTCCCTGCGACTTTTCGCTTGAGTCTGCTTCCATACCTGGCTTCAGCCGCAGCGGTCGCCTACAAAGTCACAGGCAGCGACAAGGGAGTTTGGTAGAGAAGGCATAAATCTCCTGTTGACGAAGTGCCTGGCGCCCGGCGTTTTTCAACGTGCAGAGGAACGTTTCTTGGTGATTCCACGCTGTTCGCTGGGCCGCGCGGCGCGACCCGGCGCTCCGCGATGCAGATTGCTTCGCGATAAGCTGCTAGATGTGCCTCCTCACATTCTCGTTGGAACTGCGGGTTTTTCCTACAAAGACTGGGAAGGGATCGTTTACCCGCCCGGGCTCAAGAAGAAGCAGCATCCTCTGCAGTTTCTGGCCCAATACTTCGATTGCTGCGAGATCAACACTTCGTTCTACGGGCACATTCGGGCAAAAACGGGAAAAGAGTGGTGTGACCTCGTTGCCGAAGTAAATCCCGGTTTTCAGTTCACAGCAAAGTTATTTCGTAGTTTCACTCATGCTCCAGGCGCATCGCTGCAGTCCACCTCGGCGGCGACGCTCAATCCGCTCGACGAAGATGAGTCGAATGCCAAAGAAGGACTCAATTCGATTGCTCAGGACAAAAGACTCGGAGCGCTTCTTATTCAGTTCCCGATTTCGTTCAAGAACACGGATGAGAATCGCGACTATCTGGAGAAGTTGATCAACAGGTTTCGAGAGTATCCGCTGGTCGTCGAGGTGCGACATGCAACCTGGGATCAGCCAGAGATTCTCGCGCAGTTTGCGGAGCAGAATGTTGCCTTTTGTAACATCGATCAACCGCGACTCGGCCGGAGTGTGGCAGCTACGGAATATTCCACCGGTCCTGTCGCTTACGTCCGACTACATGGACGGAACTACAAAGAATGGTTCCAATCCGATAATCGCAACGATCGCTATAACTACCTCTACACACCTGAGCAGCTAAAGCCCTGGAAGCAAAAGATCGAGCGACTCGGCGAAAAGGCGCAAAAGACCTTCGCCATCACCAACAATCATTACAAGGGCAAAGCGGCCGTAAACGCCCTGGAGCTCAAAGGCATGCTCACTGGAAAGAAGGTGAAAGCTCCCGGAACGCTGGTGGAGCATTATCCCGAATTAAAGGATTTTGCCGAGGCGGGCTAGGCCAAAATTATGACATGGTTCCTGCCGCCCTCGACCGGTGCAGGGTTGACGATTTCATGCTTGCGGATCAAACGAACAAACAACATGAGCCCGAAAATGCTTCTTACGAAGGACTCCTGGTTCTTCCCGCCGCTGTCCGGCCGAGGGCGACTGGAACCACGTAACCAAGAGCCATGCCTATCCGATGCGCCTCAACTTGTTCCGGATTAGCACCTCACGGACTGAATCAGTGAGAGCGTTCAACGAGTAAGCCTTTACCACAAATGCGTCCGCCTCCCGCAGAATTTCGGGGGGAGGGGTATGGTTGCCAGTAACCAGAATCACAGGCATTTGTGGATCCAGGCGACGAAGGTTCGCGACGAAAGCTGAATCGCTCGCCGACTGCGGAAACAGGTCGGTGATTACGAGGTCGAAAGCTTCTGTTTTCAGGCGGTTAAGGGCATCCGACGGCGATTCGGCTGTGGTGACCTCGTATCCCGCTCGGCCTAGAACGATCTGATTAAGTTCGTTGATTCGTGGATCATCATCTACGCACAAAATACGAGCGCCAGTCATGATCGTGGGAGTGCTTCAGCTACTAGGATGCACCCTTGGCGGGGCTAATGGTATCAACTTCCCAATTCGGCACAGTTACTTAAGGACATTGTACCCACTGTCCGAAAGGACATGTACCAGCTCTGCGGAAATCGGGTTTTAGGAGTTCTCGGCTCGCAAAGAGGCGGCGCGCCGTTCCATTTCCATCCCCAGGCGCTGGCGAAGGGTGCTGCGGTCGTGAGCGCGCGCAAGTGCTTCGCGCAGCTTGTGGGTCAGCTCTGTTGAGCTGAAAGGCTTCTGGATGAAAGATACGTCTGCATTGGAAATGCCCTGACGTACAGTTACATCGTTCGTGTATCCCGACATAAAGAGCACGCCAATGTCGGGACGCATCTGCTTGACTCGCTTCATCACCTCCGGGCCCTTCATCTTGGGCATCATGACGTCGGTCAAAAGCAGATCAATCGGCCCTGTGAATTGCATACAAATGCGGATTGCCTGGTGACCATCCTGCGCCAGGAGAGCGGTATAACCCATGGTCTCGAGCGTCTCGAAGATCAGGTCTCGCAATGGTTCGGAGTCTTCGACTACGAGGATCGTGGCTCCGTCAGCGCTCGGGACAATGCTGGGCTTCGCCAACTCCTGCGAACTGACCAGCCTTGTGGCAGGCAGATAGATTTGGAAACTCGTCCCACGGCCCAGCTTGCTGTCCACTTCAATATATCCGCCGCTCTGCTTAATAATGCCGTAAACCGTTGCCAATCCTAATCCCGTGCCCTTGCCGGCAGCTTTGGTCGTATAAAAGGGTTCGAAGATGTGAGCGCGGGTTTCATCATCCATTCCCGTTCCCGTATCCGTGATCGTCAACCGAACGAACGGCCCTGGCGCAACTCCGAACTTGGGAGCTTGTGCCTGCTCGATCACAACGTTCTCGGTTTCGATGTTGAGCTTGCCTCCATTTGGCATGGAGTCGCAGGCGTTGATCACCAAATTCAGCAGGATCTGCTCGACTTGCACCGGATCCGCCATGATCGACATCAGACCCGGATAGAGTGACATCGAAAAGGAAATATCTTCCTTGATGAGGCGCGGCATGAATCCGTCCGGATTGCTGATGATCTGATTCAGATCGAGTGGCTTTGGCTGGAGTACCTGCTTGCGCCCAAAGGCCAGCAGCTGACGCGTAAGTCCGCTGGCTGTGTCCCCGGCCTTTCTGATCTTTTCGATTTTGCGGCGCTGGCTCTCTGAGAGCTGAGGATCGGTCAGCAGCAGTTCGCCGTATCCAACAATAACGTTTAAGAGATTGTTGAAGTCGTGGGCCACGCCGCCTGCGAGCAGCCCGATAGCCTCCATCTTCTGGGACTGTTGCAGCATGCGCTCGGAAGCTGCCAATGCCTCTTTCGCGACCTCTTCTTCAGCTTCTGATCGATCCAGCCGTGATGCGGAAATCCAAATCAACCCGGCAAAAAGGACAATTTGAGCGATTACCAGCGCAGCGACCATGAACCGCATATCGCCAACGACGGTGAAAGCGTGGATCGCGACGAACCCAAGAACGCAGGGAAAGATTATGGCAGCCAGTAACAGCTTACGGGCCAGCCATCCAGCCGGACGCGGTGTTGCGAGCACTGCCATGAATCCTTCATGAGGACTGTGGACCAGAATCGAAATCGATAGTATGAAAAAGCCTAAGCCCGTGTGTAAGCCCATCGATGCATAGTGTGAAGACCCGTACAAGAACGGTACTCCATAGAGATATCCAATAATCGCCAGAAGGGCGCTCAGTCCTACAAATGCAGCCAGCAGCTGCGCTATCTTGATCGCTCGTTTTCCGCGAGTGAGCAGAAGCAGTGCCGCACCTACAACGAAGAAATCCAGTGCCGTGACGTGAGAAATCCGGCCCGGACAGATGGCTTCGGCCCGATCGATAAAACACAACTGGTCGATCTTGAGATCACGATGGAACAAGTATTCGATTAGCGTGAAAATGCCGATCACGAGCGTCAGCACAGACGCGAGCGATGCAAGGCAACGGAGCTTGCGCGATGATTCGGAACGCAATAAGAAGGCCAGCGCAACTCCACCGCAAATGAAGCCAATCGCGGTGTTCGCCTTCATGGTTACTTGGCCCGGAAGAAGAGTTTTAAGAAAGCTACTATCGAAAAACCAGCCTAGGAGAACCGTGGTGCCTAGAAGGACGAGAAAGATCGCGCCCCCGCGGGCCATCGTCCTGAATTGGGAATCGTCGTTGTGCATGCTCGGCAGCTCTGTCCACTGTCGTCCGCGAGCTGCTGCTCAAGCGCGACAATATGACTACAATGTAAAAGCACGACAAGTGCCATTGCGAGTCCCACCTAAGCCCCTGAATACAAAAGGCTTGGGTCCGTAAAAGGCGAGCATTTGGGCCAGTTTGTCACATCCCTCGTCTCAGTGCGCCAAATCGGCGCCTATAGATTTGGTCCCGGATGGTGTCATCCATTAGTGTCCAGGAAGGATTGGGAGTCACTCAATTGCGAGCCCCTTTTCACGGTGTTAGACTCGCCATAATCAATGAGCGAGCGGGAGTAGTTCAGCGGTAGAACGTCGGCTTCCCAAGCCGGATGTCGCGGGTTCGATCCCCGTCTCCCGCTCCAGCTTTAATGCGGCTCGCCAGAGCCGTCATGATGCGGGTCTATAATTTCACTATCTTGATTCGGCTCTGCCTTATCGTCGTTCTCGGTTTATTTTCTGCGATTTCTGGCTCTACGGTACTTGCTCTCCAACAGCCCGAGACGCCAAAGACTCCGGTCGAATCTGCTGCAAGTAGCAACCGCACCGTACTCATCCTGCCCTTTCACAATGATTCGAAAGCTCCTGGACTGGAATGGATCGGTGAAGCCTTTTCTGAAGTCTTAGGCCAGCGCATGCAATCCCCATCGGTCTTCATAATCAGCCGCGAAGATCGGCTGTACGCTTTCGACCGAGTCGGAATTCCTGCCAACACACAACTCTCGCGCGCTACGTTGCTGAGAATCGCCGAGCAGATGGGGGTCGATTACGTGGTGCTCGGAAACTATAACTACGATGGCAATTCGTTCTCTACGAAGGCGCAATTCCTGGACATGCGACGGTTGCATCTCTCGCCATACGTTGCCGAATCGGGATCACTGCTACAGCTGATCGACATACAGGCCGCCATCGCGTGGGACCTGATGCATACCATTCAACCGGGCCTTATAGCTACAAAGCAGGATTTCACTACTGAGACGAAGAACATCCGTCTGGATGCATTGGAGAATTACGTCCGTGGAGTTGTGGCGACAGCTAACGCTGAGAAGATCAGGCGTTTGAAAGAAGCCGTGCGCCTGAATCCGAACTATACCGTCGCGATTCTCGCATTGGGAAAAACCTACTTTGATCAGCGAGAGTACTCGTCGGCAGTCGCGTGGCTTTCGAAGATTCCGCAGTCAGACAAGCACGCCGCAGAAGCGAACTTCTTTCTCGGACTCGCTGCCTATTACAGCGGGAACATCGATCGCGCGGCCGAGGCGCTCCGCGTAGTCGCGGACAACCGGATTATCACTTCAACCTTGCTCTATCGCTTGCCCGGACTACGGACAAGCAGGCTGCCATTCGAGAATTAAAAGAAGTATTGAGCCTTCGCCCGACAGATGCCGAGGCAAGAAATTATCTGCAAACGCTCGCCTTGGGAAGCTCTTCCCTCGCACGTCCCCCATTGGAGCGAATCAAGAGAAACTACGACGAGGCATCTTTCAGGCAGCTTGCCTTCGCCATGGAGAATGCTGAGGAAGCGCAGATGGCAAACTCCAATCCAAGGAAGCATGCTGCCATGCACGTGGATCAGGGAAAGCAACGGCTATCGCAAGGTTTCTATGAGGAAGCGCGCGATCACTTCCGTAAGGCGCTTGCCCTCGATCCGCAGAATTCCGAAGCGCATTTGGGTCTGGCGAATGCGCAGATTGCACTCAACGATTTGGCGGGCGCTCGTTCCGAATTGGAACAATCATTGCGTGACAGGCCAACGTCCGAGACCTACGTTGTCTTGGCTCAGCTGCACCTGAAAGAGAACAAGCTGGATGCAGCGAACGATGACTTAACCCAGGCGCTTCGCTTGGAGCCCACCAACAGCTCCGCGCTGCAATTAAGACAGCAACTCACCTCCCGACTCGACACGCCGCCGAGGAGCAAGCAATGACGCGCCTGATCCATTCCTGGCGACGCGCTTTTTGGTTGATACCCTTCGCATTCGGGTTGTCAGCTCACGCCGATGTTGTTCGAATCGTTATCGATGGAACCATAAATCCAGTTTCTGCCGAATATATCGAGCGTGGCCTGGCGCGCGCTGCCGACCAGCACGCGCAGGCCTTGCTGATGGAAATCCAAACTCCCGGCGGACTCTCGGACTCCACCCGCCAGATCATCGCCAAAATGCTGGCCTCGCCTGTTCCGGTGATTGTGTATGTCTATCCCAGCGGAAGCAGGTCGGCCTCTGCGGGCTTCTACATTCTCGAAGCTGCCGATATCGCGGCAATGGCTCCGGGCACCAATACCGGAGCCGCGCATCCCGTGCTCATGGGCATCACTATGGATCCCGTGATGAAGGAAAAGCTCGAGAACGATTCCGCTGCTTTCATCCGTTCTTACGCCGGCAAGCGGGGACGCAATGTCGAGATTGCCGAGAGTGCCGTGCGTCAATCGAAATCATTCACCGATCAAGAGGCTCTGCAACAGCACTTGATCGACTACGTGGCTAAGGATGCTTCTGAACTCCTGAAAGACATCGACAGTAAGACGATAACCCGCTTTGATGGGAAGACGCTGCTCCTCCACACCTCCGGGGCACACATCGTCGATTACGAGATGTCGCTCAAGGAAGTGATCCTCTCATTCTTGATGGACCCGAATATCTCCTTCCTGATCCTGATGATCGGCTTGGCCGCGATCTACGCCGAACTGAATCATCCCGGAGCAATCATTCCCGGAGTTGTAGGCATCATTTTCGTAGTCCTGGCGGTCTTCGCACTCAACCTGCTACCTTTGCGTTTCGCCGGGGTGGCTCTCATTTTGACAGCGTTCATCCTGTTCGCCTTAGAGGCGAAGTTCGCCACCCATGGCGCTCTCGGCATAGGTGGGATTGCGGTGATGATCCTGGGAGCGTTACTGCTGGTCGACGGACCAATTCCACAAATGCGGATTCAGCCAGTCACGGCGATCGCAGTCAGCATCACTTTCGGCCTTCTTACAATCTTCCTGCTGAACATCGCTGTCCGGGCCCGCAGAGGCAAGGTCGTGACAGGCGAGAAAGGGCTGATCGGCGAGTTAGGGATGGCGCAAACGACGCTTCGGCCTGAGGGCAAGGTCTTCGTTCACGGCGAGATCTGGAACGCTTACTGCCCAGCGGGAGCCGAATCGGGGCAGACGGTCCGGGTCTCCGGAATTCACGATCTCGTTCTTACTGTCGAACCCGTCTCGGTGGGTGTACCCGCTGGTTCCAGTCTGAAATAGCACACTCTCGTAACTTCTACTCAGGCTTATGCTTGAGTCGGACAGCACAAATCCTAGGGTAAAATCCGCACCAGTTCACCCCGAAACCTTTGTGCGGAAGAAAAGGATAGGAAATTGGATTATCTAATTCCGGCCATTGCCATCATCGTTGGACTATACCTGATCAGTTCGATCAAGATTCTGGCGGAGTACGAACGCGGAGTCATTTTCCGTCTCGGCCGTCTGCTGAGCCAAGCCAAGGGTCCAGGCGTAATTCTGGTTTTCGTTCCGATCGATCGCATCGTTCGTGTCTCTCTCAGGCAGGAAGCGCTTGAGGTGCCTCCGCAGGACATCATCACCCGCGACAATGTCACGCTGAAAGTGAACGCTGTGATCTTCCTGCGCGTAATCGATCCGAACAAAGCTGTGGTTGAGGTCTCAAATTATGTCTACCAGACCTCCCAGTTCGCGCAAACAACATTGCGGTCAGTACTGGGCGAAGTCGAACTCGACGAGCTACTTTCGCATCGCGAGAAGTTGAATCTCCGGATTCAAACCATCCTCGACCAGCACACTGCTCCATGGGGCGTAAAGGTGGTGAACGTCGAGGTTAAGCAGGTCGATCTGCCCGAGAGCATGCTCCGCGCCATGGCCAAGCAAGCCGAAGCAGAGCGCGAAAAGCGCTCGAAGATCATTCATGCCGAAGGCGAATTCTCAGCGGCACAACGGCTTGCGGACGCCGCACAGGTACTGGCAACTCAGCCGATGACCTTGCAGCTTCGGTATCTGCAAACTTTGACTGAGATTGGTGTTGAAAAGAATACGACCATCGTGTTCCCGCTGCCGATTGAGTTAATGAGCAGCCTGAACAAGATTTTGGAAGCGCACGCGCAGATGAACAAGTCTGCGTAATACCAGAGGTTTCAATGTCGGAACAGCAGCAAGATACAGAGATCATATTGGGAACAGGGAAACTGCTCGGCATCTTCTTCGTTCTCGTAGCGATGTGCGGAACTTTTTTTGGGCTCGGTTATGCGCTGGGCCGGAATTCCGGCCCCATGGCACTGCAGAACGGAACTGCCTCGGCCGTGAACACTTCGGGCGCTAAGCCTGGAGCAGGTGTCACGGTCAATGCGCCAAGAGTAGTCGTCACTTCTGCGCCCGACGCAAACACAAGCGCACAACTCGAGCAAACTCCGCCAGTGCAGCCAGCGCCTGCAGACAACGCCGCTCCGGCCAGTACTCAGCCAACTGCCTCTGTGTTGCCCGTAGCAGCCACCACGAATCCGTCCACGACATTGTCCGACCCCACGACTGGCGGCAACATCACGGTGCAAGTTGCCGCGGTCACCAAGCAGGAAGATGCCGATGTACTAGTCGCAGCCCTGCGCAGGAAGAACTATCCCGTATTCGTTGCTCCGGGAACCAGCGTCGACAATCTCTATCATGTGCAGATTGGGCCGTTTGCGGAACTCAAAGATGCCGAGGCCATGAAGAGCAAACTCGCGGGCGACGGATACAACGCAATCGTTAAGAAGTAATCGGTACAAAATTAAGGTTTTCCCAAAAAGGTACATCGCATGGCGACCACGCCGACGACTGCTCCAGCCGCTTCGCAACCCGCAGCTCCTGCCACGCCCGCCGCGGCGATTTCGACTCCTGCACTGATTACTACAATGGTCAAGTTCAATGCCAGAGTCAGCGACCTGATCATCTCGCCGTATCGTCCTCCACAGGTCGAATTGGGAGGCCAACTGGTTGTGGTGCCAGGACTGCCTGTGCTCTCGGCGCAGGACACGGCGAGACTCGCCGCTGATCTGATCGGCGCCAATAAGCGCGCTGCTGACTTCCTGAAGAACGACGGCGCCTGCGACACTTCTTACAGTATTCCCGATTTAGCACGATTTCGCGTAAACGTCTTTCGGCAAAGAGGAACGTACGCCATCGTTATGCGCACTATCCCGATGGTGATCCCCTCTTTTGAAGATCTCAAGCTGCCGCCGCAATTGAAAGATATTGCGGGGCTGAAGAATGGCATCGTTCTGGTGACAGGCCCGACGGGCTCGGGAAAGTCTTCGACACTCGCTGCCATCATCCGTCTCATCAACGAGACGAAGGCGTACCACATCGTCACCATCGAAGATCCGATCGAGTTCATGCACCCGCACGGCAAATCGACGATTCATCAGCGCGAGTTGCACAGCGATACGCCGACCTTCGCTCTCGCCTTGCGAGCTGCATTACGCCAGGCTCCGAAAGTGATTCTGGTGGGCGAGATGCGCGATCGCGAGACCATCGAGATCGCGATGACGGCTTCCGAAACCGGTCACCTCGTATTCTCTACACTGCATACAATCGATGCGCCAAAGACCGTCGAACGCATCATCGGAGAATTTCCAGTTAGTGAGCAAACGGCGATCCGCAACCGCCTTGCGCAATCATTCCGCTACATCGTCTCCCAACGCTTATTGCCGCGCAAAGATGGTCATGGACGCATGGCTGCCATTGAAATCCTTAAATCCACGATGCGCACGCGAGACTACGTTATGAACGGCGAGCGCAGTGGTCAGTCGCTGCATGACGCGATGAAGGATGGCGAACTGGAAGGCATGCAGCACTTTGACGCCGTGCTGGAGAAAATGGTCCGGGACGGGGTCATCACCAAAGCCACGGCGATTGGATACGCAACCAATGCCGGCAATTTGAACCTGTCGCTTTCCGATTACGAAGAGACTGAGGCTTCAAGGTAGAGCCGCGTCATCCTCGGCTGCGTAGTTGAACAATATTTCAGGAATCTGCGCAGGCGGATTTTCGAGCTCCCAGCGTATTGTTCGACGGACAGCCTCATCGTGAGAAATCGCTTCGCGATAACCGAGTTCCTGCCGAATCCGTTTTGAACTTGCTACCCAGTGCTGCTTGAAATTTCCGGGATGCAGCAAATGCTGCGGAACACGCTCTTTTGGCAGCACGACAAATTCACAGTCCCATGCCATTTCCTTTGCGATTAGCCGTGCCCATTCGACCTCAGTGAGCGGATCTTCCTCCGCAATATTGTAAGTGCGACCGCTCGCCTCCGAACGCGTGGCTGCCAGCTTGATCGCAGTTGCGACGTTCTCCACGAAGCCCATCGTTCCGCGCCAACACGCAATATCTTGCTCGAACAAGATCTTTCGCCGACCGTCGCGAATGCGTTTGATGATGGGGAGAAACCTATGCAGCGGATCGCCCGGTCCGTAAACCATCGGCAACCGCAGGACCGTTCCGGGAAGCTCTGGATTCGACAGTATGGCGCCTTCCACAGCGATCTTGTCGTACTCGTCATTCATCCAGGAGAAAATCCTTTTGCCCATTTCCATCTGCTGCGGAGTATATGCAGGTTTCGTTCGCAACTCAGATTCTTCGGTCAGCGGCACCGGTTGGAGCCCGCCGGATTCAGTTTCGTGCAGCACTCCGCAAGCACGATAGACATCCATGCTGCTAAGCGCGACTACGCGCCCTGCAATGCCGCGAAGCGCCTCCAGCACTTGTTGTGCTTGTCGACCAGAGCTCAGAATGAAATTGATGACTACATCCAATGAGAGCTTGCGCAGTTCTGGACGAAGCTCAGCCAGGCCATTGCTGTCACCAAGAACACGTCGCGCACCGTCCGGAAGCTGGACATTACTCTTGCCGCGATGAAGAACAGTCACGTCGTGTCCGGAGTTAACGAGCTGCTCGACGACAAAGCGGCCGATGAATCCAGTGCCGCCGATGAGAAGGATCTTCATGGAGCGCTAGTCCGTATCGAACCGTTGCTCTGTGAACGGATCCCCACGCATGTGATAACCGTTCTGTTCCCAAAATCCCGCTTGATCCTCGCTCAGAAAGTCAAACCCGCGCACCCACTTCACTGACTTCCACGCGTAGAGATGCGGCACGATGAGCCGCAAGGGGTATCCGTGATCTGGCGTGAGAGGCTCGCCATCGTGATGGGTCGCGAGCAAAACGTCATCGCGATCGAGGTCAGCTAAAGGAACATTTGCGGTATATCCCTGCTCCGCATGTATGAGCACGTATTTGGCTTCCGGCTTCGGCTTAGCGCGAGAGAGGATCTCGCGCATGGCAACCCCGGTCCAGCGGTTGTCGAATCGGCTCCAGCGCGTCACGCAGTGAAAGTCGCTCGTTCGGTCCACGCGCGGCAGTTGAGTGAATTCTTTCCAGGTGAGGTGCAGCGGATGCTCGACGATTCCTGCAACGCGGAAATCCCATTTTGATTCGTTGAATCGCGGAACCGATCCATAGTGCAGGACCGGCCACTTCAGCGTGAGTGACTGGCCGGGAGGAAGACGTCCTTCACTGCGCATCTCCTGCTCTTTGCGCTTGCGTTCGTCGCCGGAGAAAATTCCAGAGAATGCCATGGCGTTATCGGATCCTACAGAAACCGGAGAAATCACGACGGATTCGGTCGGCTTGATCCTTGGTGTTCCTTAGTATCCTTTGTGGTTAGCTCTTGCTTTCTCCGTGACTCTGTGTCTCCGTGGGAAAAGGGCTAGTACTCTCCCAGTTCCTGCATTGCTTTGTAGAAGTCGTCGGCTTGCGGCAGAATCTCGTCTTCGAGCAGCGGCTGATAGGCAACAAACGTGTCCATCGCAGCAACGCGGCGCACTGGGGCATCCAGATGCTCAAAGAGCTCACTGGCAATACGCGCGGCAATCTCAGCACCGTAGCCCCAGCTCAGCGTGTCTTCATGCGCGACGATCACACGATTTGTCTTCCGCACCGAGTTGGCGATCGCCTCCCAGTCATATGGGTTGAGGGTACGCAAATCGATCAATTCCACGCTGATGTCGTGCTCGCGCGCGATGCGTTGCGCCGCCTGCAGAGCACGCGGCACTGTCGCGCCATACGTGACCAGCGTCATGTCCACACCCTCGCGGACGATGCGCGCCTTGCCGAAGGGAATCATGTAGTCAGGGCCTGGGTACGGAGCGCGGCCGTAAGTCTCGCGATACAAACGTTTGTGTTCGAGGAATAGCACGGGATCGTCGCAGCGTATTGCGGTGCGCAGCAGCCCGTTGGCATCGAGAGCGTTAGAGGGAAACACCACGCGCATTCCCGGAGTGTGCGTGAACAAGCTCTCTCCGCATTGAGAGTGGTAGATTGCGCCTCCAGTCAGGTATCCGCCGACGGCAACTCGAATCACCGCGGGACAGGAGAAGTTTCCATTCGATCTCCATCGAATCACCGGCAACTCGTTTCGCAGCTGATGGAATGCCGGCCAAATGTAATCGAAGAACTGAACTTCGACGACAGGTTTCATTCCTCGCGTCGCAACTCCGATCGCGCGTCCAACGATGGTGGCCTCAGCGAGCGGCGAGTTGTACACGCGCTGTGAGCCAAAATCGCACTGAAGACCTGACGTGAGTTTGAATACTCCGCCCTTCCCTTTCACAAGCTTTTCGGACAAATATTGTTCGCGGCTGCAATCGGCAATGTCTTCGCCGAACATCACAATGCGGCAGTCGCGCTTCATCTCATCGCGAAGGCACGCATTGATGAGATCGGCCATGGTTTTGTCAGCTCCATTGCGGCTCGGTTCCGTCGCAAAGGAGGAAGACGCTGGATCGATGTTGGCCGAATAAACGAACCGGGTAATCGACCCCGCTTCCGGAAGCCGCGCAGCCAGCACCCGATCTGTGGCCCGGTGGACTTCTTCATCAACCTCCTTCTCCAGGCGATTGATCTCCGCCTCATCGAGAATATTCTCCCGAATCAGGAACAGTTGCATGCGCGTAATGGGATCACGCTGCGCATCGCGTGAGCGCTCCGATTCCGGACGGTAAAGTCTTTCGTCGTCCGAAAGCGAATGAGAATACGGACGTATCACATGCCCATGAACAAACGCCGGGCCCTTGCCGGAGCGGCAATGTTCGACCGCTTTACGCAATACTGCATAAGACGCCACGGGATCGGTGCCATCACACTCGGCAAAATAGAAATTTGGGAAATTCGCAACCAGTTTCGAGATATTTCCGCCGGCAGTGTTCACCTCAACCGGAACAGAGATCGCATACTCGTTGTCCTCGACGAGAAAGAGCACGGGCAGCCTTATATTAGAGGCGCCGTTTATTGCCTCCCAGAATTCGCCCTGACTCGTCGTGCCATCGCCACAGGAAACGTACACAACTTCGTCGCCATGGAATACGACGTCCTTGTAGCCGGAGTAGTCTTTCGGATCATGACGGTCGGCGGCTTTAGGATTCTGCGCGAAATATCGTCCAGCTTCGGCGCATCCGACCGCCTGCAGAAGCTGAGTTCCGGTCGGCGACGACTGTGTGACAATGTTGAATTTCTTGTGTCCCCAGTGCGACGGCATCTGGCGTCCGCCCGATGCCGGATCGTCAGCGGCCCCGACAGCCTGCAGCAATTGTTCTTCCGGAGTCACACCGAGAGCAAGCACGAGCCCGCGGTCACGATAATAGGGATAGAACCAGTCATATCCCGGCTTGAGGACCATCGCCGCAGCAACCAGCAGAGCCTCATGTCCGGCGCCTGAGATTTGGAAGAAGATTTTCTGTTGCCGCTTGAGCAAAATCTCGCGGTCGTCCAACCGGCGCGACATGAACATCAGCCGGTACATCTGGATTAATTGTTCTGGAGTGAGCCCTTGATAATTCTTTTCTTGGGGTCGTTCGGCAACCGCAGTCTTCTTATGCTCCGTCCGGCTCAGGGCCATGCTGACTCCTTGGAGGAAATGAGTGTGCTAGAGGAGCACTCTTTATTCTAAGCCGGAATTGTCCGAATTCTATGCCGGAATCGTCCGAGAAAGCGGCCTAGATTTCCGCAGGTGAGTATTCGAAATAGAACTGGAGCTTGAGGCTGTCTTCGTCCCCTGCCCGAACTTCGACGTGAATGTCTGCGCAGCTGCGAACGATCACATCGGCCTCTCGCAATTCATGAGCGGGGTAGGTCGTGGTCAAGCCAATCACCTGCATACCGGCGGTTTTTGCCGATGCGATGCCCGCGGCGGTGTCTTCGATCACCAGACATTCGTTCGCAGGAAATCCGAGTAGTGCTGCCCCCTTCAAGTATGGTTCAGGATGAGGTTTCCCGCGTTCGACCAGCTCTGCGGTGATTGCCTCTTTTGGAAGCGGAAGATTTACGTAGTGCATGCGTGCCTCAGCCAACTCGCGGGTAGCTGAAGTCACGACCGTCCAGTGGCCCGGCGGCATTGCTGCGAGTAATTCGGCTGCGCCGTCAATCGCGCGCACACCTTCGAGGTCTTCGATTTCACGACGTTCTACCTTGAGATTTTCGTTAGGAGCATCCAGCGACGGAGCAACACGAAGAATCGTTTCAATAGAGCGGCGGCCGTGCGCCCACTGCATAACAAAATCAGGATCGAGCCCATGCTCGTCAGCCCAGCCCCGCCAGACCCGCTCGACTGCCGGCGTGGAATCAACCAGAACACCATCCAAATCGAACAGCACCGCACTGCAGGTCAACATATCGAGAGACTATTAAACATCTTTCTGCCCCATTGTCATTCCGAAGCGCCGGTTTTTGGCGATGAGGAATCGCTACAGACTGCTACTGGGCTGAAAAATTACGATGGGTTTTTTCGAGGATAAGTTTCTGTTGAGGGAAAAGCGCTGTGATTCTAGATCAAATGAAGCATATCAAGGTCTCTGGGGATTCCTTACCGCCAACAGCCGCGCGGCTCGGAATGACAAGAAGGGAGGGTCTTCTCCGTGCTCCGGTGTTGAAAGGCTTTGAAGTTAGCCCATCGCTTCTAAGCGCTCAGCGATCTGATTGAGTGTTTGTTGAATTCGATCCAGCTCAGCCTGGGTTGCGGTCGCGATCTGTTCGATGCTCTCTGGCGCGCGTTCCAGATGGCGGCTCAAACTGCCCACAATCTCGCGACCCTTTTCCGTGACGAGAAATACTCCTAACCCACCCAGAAGCACTCCCAGGCCACCGAGGCCATATGTAAGTTGCCTGTTCTTGTCCATTCCCCCGGTCATGACCCCCACTCCCCGCTGCCATCACCCTGAAGCAGCTCTGCTGCAGAATATGATGCAGGCGTTCCCGTAAAGGCGAGAGGAAAGTAGCTGGATGGGTTACGAACGCGAGTGAATGGTTACTGGCAGACAGCCAATGGTTCGATAAATGGTTCGAAATAAAAGGCCACCGTTTCGCCTATTCAAACACTACTTTCTGGCCACGCTGGGGTTTAATCGTTCGTCTAACCGAGCGCGTATTTCGTCGGAGTAGTAGAGGAGAACTGCATGAAGAAGCTATGGGCTACCGCAACCATTGCACTGGGGATGAGCATATCGCCAGCGCTAGGAGCATTGGGACAGATTGACATGAGCCAGGGACCGGTGCTCAATCAGCGCAACCAGGGGCCAAGCGCACCGAATGTGATCCCCGCAGACACGCAGTTTGAAATCCAACTGAAGGACACTCTCGACACCGCCAAAGACTCGCCCGGCAAAAAATTCAAAGCTAAGCTGGCGCAGGATCTGGTTGCTCCCGACGGGACGAGGATCCCCATGGGTTCAGAAGTCAAAGGCCACGTGAGCGACGTGGAGAGCGGGTTGCATTCGCGCCTGCTGCTCAGCTTTGACGAAATTAAGACTAAGCATGGCTGGGTTCCCCTCGCTGCCACCGTTGCCGGGGTTCCCGGCGAGCATGGCGTCCAATCAGAGACTGGACCGGAAGGCGAGATTAAGCACGCCAAGGTGGACAGCCGGCGCGAAATTGAATCAGCCGCGGCAGGAGCTGCGATCGGCGCAATCGCTGGCGTGGCGGCAGGTGGCGGTAAAGGCGCAGCCATCGGCGCGGCCGCCGGCGGCGGACTCGGCGCCGGAGTCGGCCTGCTAACCGGGCGCAACATCCGACTGAACAAGGGACAGGCACTCGACCTGCGACTCGATCGGGATATCTTCCTGCCACGCGGATAAGCAATTTTGCAGGCGATGAAAAAAGGGCGACCCAAATGGGTCGCCCTTTTGCTTTCTTCAATGACGGCTGAACTCGCTGCTCTTCCCGAAACCGAACCTGTGGATTCTCATAGAGCAACGGATTGCGAAAATATTTTTTCCAATGCTCGCAAGTGTCTGATTCGCCTGCGTCGAAAAAATCGTAGAGCAACGGATGAACATTGATTTCTTCATCCCCAATGCGGTATCACTGAAAGTCATGCGTTGTATCAAAATGGAACTGGAGTTGTCCGATGAGAGCTGGAAGCATTGCGGAAAATACGCGCCGAGAGCGAAAAGGTAAATCAGAAGGGATCCGAGTGGTTTCTCCGATTGCTCTTCCTAAGCGATCGATGCCATGGTCTTTGCAAATCCCCGCCAAGTCTCAAGGCATTTCTGCTCGATGCCTAGGGATCAGGCAGGGATATCCCTAGGGATCTCATGGGATCTGGAGGGATCTCCTGGGAGTTTTTGAAGTTGCACGCATCCGTTGCTCGCCCCGCATGAACTGCCCCCAGGGTGCAACAAAAAGCATCATTTTAAGTCCCAGAGCATCAACACAAGCGGTTACCCGTCCCCTGCGCTATCGCGAGGTGCCTCCAGAGTGTCCACCATGGCTACCGCTCCGAGAACGTCGATTCATCGCTTTCCTCCGGCACCTCTTGGCCAGGAGGAGCTGATCGAGAACCTTCTCAAGCTCCAGACCGCGACGAAAAAGATCACATCGATTCTCGACCTTGGACTGCTGGTAGACAGCATCGTCAACGAGATTGCTTGCTCGTTCGGCTGCCTGGAAGTTGATATCTTCCTGCGGCATGAAACGCGAAACGAAATGGTGGCCGCGACAATGCACTGCTGCTCCACCCACGGGAAGGGGCATACGCTAAAGATCGGCGAGCAGGGCATGGTAGGTCACGTCGCTTTCAGCGGCAAGATGCACTATGCGCCTGACGTAAGCCGAGATCCGTACTATTTGCCGTGCGCTGACAATGTAAAGTCGGCAGTCGCGATTCCGTTGAAGATCGGCGATCGTGTGATCGGCGTCTTCCACGCGGTTCATCTTGAGCTTGACGGCTTCGCGCCGGAACAGTTAAAGGTACTGTGCGCTCTCGCCGACCACATTGCCATCGCAGTCGAAAATGCGCGCCTGTTCCAGCGCGAGCGCGAGGTAAATGAGCGGCTGAGTAAAGAGGCGGAAGAGGCCCGCCTGATTCAGCAGCAGTTGCTGCCGAATTCCTCCATCCTGCTGCCCGAGTTTGCCATCACCGGCACAACCTTGCCGGCAGGCGCAGTGGGCGGAGATTGGTACGATTACGTTGAGCTCCCTGATGGGAAATGGGGCTTAGTGCTCGCGGATGTTTCAGGCAAAGGCATAGCCGCCGCATTGCTGATGTCGGCAACACGCAGCATATTCCGCTCGATCGCAGAGAGCGCGGCGAGTCCCGGTGAAGTGCTGACGAGACTGAACCGCAAGCTCTTGCGCGACTTTCCTGCAGGCAGGTTCGTGACCATGATCTATGGCGTCCTCGATCCTGCGCAGCGCACTCTTACGTTTGCAAATGCTGGACACCCGTGGCCGGTGCTGGCTCGTGGCACTTGCACGACTCTGGTTGAGACCGATTCGGGACTACCTCTTGGGATCGCTGAAACCACCTTCTCCGAATCGACTGTGACTCTGAGCGGCAGCGGTAAGCTACTTTTCTACAGCGATGGAATTTCGGAAGCGCTCGACGAGCAACAGCGCGAGTACGGGACTGCTCGCCTGGAATGTCTAATGCAGAACTCAAAAATCTCGACGCAGGAGATCCTGGACGACATTCGCACCTTCAGCGCTGGTCAACCTGCATTCGATGATGCAACGGTTGTCTTGATCTCTGCGCGTTGAGAAGAGCACTCAGCGGTCAGCACTCAGCATTCAGTCGATTCACCTGTGCGGCAAACCGACTAGAGTCTCGGCAGATTAGTTGAGATAGAGAAAACTTCAACAGAGCTTCTTGGCTGAGTGCTGACGGCTGACTGCTCGTCTCATCCGCATTGACCAACACGCTTGGTAAAAATAGACTGAAAGGTTTCGCACTTCTCTTCGGGAGCCCCCAGTGCCTTACTCACAAGATCTGCTCGATTCGCTACACAATATCGCCACTCAGCTCAGAATCGATTCCATTCGCGCGACCACCGCGGCAAGTAGCGGACATCCGACGAGTTGCATGTCCGCAGCCGAGATCATGGCGTGTCTCTTCTTCTCGGTGATGAACTTCGACTCGAAAGATCCTGCGAATCCGGCCAACGACAAGTTCGTGCTCTCCAAAGGACACGCGGCGCCGGTGCTCTACTCCACCTGGGCGGAGCTTGGCTACATCAATCGCGAGCATTTGCTCACTCTGCGCAGAATCGACTCCGATCTCGAAGGACATCCCACGCCTGTCCTGAAATTCGTCTCTGTTCCGACCGGCTCGCTAGGCCAGGGAATCTGCGTGGCGCTTGGTATGGCTCTCGATGCTCGCGTGGATACCTCAAACTCCCGCTCGTATGCCCTGTTAGGGGATGGTGAGAACGCCGAAGGTTCAGTTTGGGAAGCAGCTGAAGTTGCTGTCCACCACAAAGTAGACAACCTCTGCGCCATCGTTGATGTGAATCGCCTCGGCCAGAGCCAGCCCACGATGCTTGAGCATCACATGGATGTCTACAAGCAGCGCTGGTCGGCGTTCGGATGGAACGCGCTGGTCATCGATGGACACAACGTCCGCGAGCTGCTCGGCGCGTTTGACAATGCCAAGCAGACAAAAGAAAAACCAACTGTCATTCTCGCGCGAACGCTGAAGGGCAAAGGTGTTTCTTTCATCGAAGATAAGAATGGCTGGCACGGCAAAGCGCTAAAGAAGGATGAAGCAGAAAAGGCGATTGCTGAACTGGAAAAGCAGTTTGTGAAGACGAACGCTGCAAAGCCGACCCCGAGCAAGCCCTCAGGGAGAGCGAAACAGTACGGGCAGTACAAACACATTCCAAGTCCGCAATACGAATTTGGTAAGGAGGTCGCCACACGCGAAGCTGCGGGTCTAGCGCTTGCGGAAATTGGCAAAACGAATGAGAACGTTGTTTGTACTGACGGCGACGTCGAGAACTCCACGCACACCGAGTTCTTCCAGAAAGTCGCGCCGAATCGTTTCTTCGAGATGTACATCGCCGAACAGAACATGGTTGGAGTGACCATGGGCTTCGCCGCCACCGGCAAAATCGCATTCACATCGACCTTCGCCTGCTTCTTCACTCGCGCCGCCGATTTCATTCGTCTCGCGGGACTCGCGCACCTGAACGCGAAGTTCATCGGCACCCACGTTGGTGTATCGATCGGTGAAGACGGCTCCTCGCAGATGGGCTTGGAAGATTTAAGTCTCTTCCGCGCCATGGCGGATTCGATTGTGCTCTATCCCAGCGATGCCGTGAGTGCGTGGTATGCGGTCGATCTTGCTGCTTCCCATCATGGGATTGCGTACATCCGCGCCGGACGTCCGAAGCAACCGGTCATTTATAGAAATGATGAGAAGTTCGAAATTGGGAAAGCAAAAGTGCTGCGCCAGAGCAATGAGGATGTTGTAACTCTTGTCGGCGGAGGCGTCACGCTTACCGAGGCTCTCAAAGCATACGACCAGTTGAAGAAACAAGGAATCGCAATTCGGGTGATCGATATCTTCAGCGTGCGACCTGTCGACACTACGACGCTGCTAAAAGCAGCGGCTGCTACGAACAACACAATCATCACCGTTGAGGATCATTACGCTGCTGGCGGTATCGGCGATGCTGTCGCCGAAGCGGTTGGGCCGGAGGGCGTAAGAGTTTGCCGTCTCGCAGTTCGCGAGGTACCACACAGCGGCAAGGCCGAAGAGTTGCTCGCGAAGTATAAGATCGACGCGCACGCGATCATTGAACAGGTGCACGCTGTTGCGCCGGTGGCTGTTCGCTAGGGATCGTCGCCTCACTCGAAGCCGGTTCCTCAAGCTCGAACCCTCGAATTTCCCGATCTCGAACTGCTTGCAGAATGCTAGCTATGCGCCCCCTTCGCAAGCCCCACCAGATTGAGAAACTGTACGCAATCCCGGCATAGAACGGCGCAGTGAGACGCTGCTGTGCGAACGCTCTGCTGATATCAGGATTAGACGAGAAAATAATCTCGTAAAATTCGCGCCAGCTGTGGTACTCCCCGATCAGAAACCCTCCACCGAAGTAGTAGTGAAATGCTGGCCACGCTCCGGGTGCTAAGACGCTCGCCTTCTCGGGAAATGTAATTAACCTGTAGGCAAGAAGAATGGCCGGCAACACCCAGACAAATTGAGCGACGCTGTGTCGAAATCTCGCATTCAACAGCCCAGTTAGGAATGCCGGAACAACACTGAGAACAAATAAATGATTGTAGAGAAACTGGAGACTACTTCCCGAACGCGGAAAGTTGAAGAATGGCAGAACTGACCAGACCCATCCTCCGAGGATCCCGATACAGAAACTGGCGATTACATATACCGCCGCTTCATGGAGAGAAAAGCGAAGCGCTTGCCGGCCAATCCCATACACAGAGTCGGAAGTGTCCGAATCTGCCATCGTCGAAAACTAGATGCAGCTCGGAACGCGCAGTTTGGCCGGAAGCAGAGTTTTTCGAAGGTTACTTTAGTTAGTTTCCAGCAAGAAACTTATCGCATTACTGGGCCGCAATCTTTCGTGATCTTCAGAAGCCGCGCTCCTGCTGCTACTCTGCCCATCGCGGAGGTGGTAGATGGGCAAGACTTCGGTCAAGGCAAAGATTTTGTATGGTGAGGGCGACGCGCAATCCTTGGAGCTGCACCTTAACATCCTGGAAAGGGCCGGCTATTCGGTGAAGACGGCCATCGGACGAAAAGCGATTGAAGAGGCGGTGCGGCAAGACAAATATGAAATCGTAGTGCTCGGACACACACTCACTCGAGATGACCGCCACCACCTTCCGTACATGGCGAAGAAAGCCAACTCTCTAACGCGCGTTCTGGTAATCCACGCCAGTGGCAAACACCACGAAGTGGATGCCGCCATCGACTCTCGCGATGGTGAGCGCGTGCTGCTCGAGGCTTTATCAGCTTTGCTCGAACCTGCGTATGCCTGATTCTTAGCCTCAACCGACTATTGTTTATCGGCAAGGAGGACTCCACCGCTCGCGTAGTCCTCCTTGGTAACTTCGACGAAGGTCACCGTCACAGCCGCGCGATTCGCGCCCGCTTCTTCCACCAGCGCGTCCGTCATGCGCGCCGCAACCTTACGCTTCTGTTCCAGCGTACGGCCTTTCAAAAGAGTGATTTGAATTACTGGCATGATCTATACCAAGTAGAGACGCAGCATGCTGCGTCTCCACGATGCAGCTCGCTACTTCGTGAGCTCGTATCCCGCGAAGAAGTAACTCAGCTCGAAGCGCGCAGTGTCCTCTGCATCTGAACCGTGAATCGAATTCGCCTCGATGCTCGACGCGTGTTTCTTCCGAATTGTTCCCGCTTCAGCTTTTGCAGGGTCGGTGGCACCCATGAGCTTTCGCAGATTCGCGATTGCGTTTTCCTTCTCTAGCGCAAGCACCACGATCGGTCCTGAAGACATGAACTTTGTCAGTGATTCAAAGAACGGACGCGCCGCATGCACGGCATAAAAACCCTCCGCTTGCTTCTTCGTAATGGAAAGCATCTTCATGGCCAGAATGTTGAAGCCGGCATGTTGAATCATGCCGAGAATGTCGCCAGTCGCATTCTTTGCCACCGCATCAGGTTTGATAATGCTGAATGTTCGTTCCAAAGTTTTCACTGTTTATGAGTCCTTGCTTCAGAATTTCTGTTTGAAATATTGATTCTTCGAGCGGGCGAACAGCAGAGACGCAGCATGCTGCGTTTCTACGATGCTGCTTGAATTTACGACGCTCTCGCGGATTGACCGATCGCCTGCGCGAGCGTTTCACCAATTACCGCAGGCGATTTCGCCACCTGGATTCCAGCGGCTTCGAGCGCTTGGATCTTTTCGCTCGCCGTACCATGCCCTCCGGAGATGATGGCGCCAGCATGGCCCATGCGGCGCCCCGGAGGAGCCGTTTGCCCTGCAATAAACGAAACCACGGGCTTGCGAACCTGCTTCTTCACGTATTCCGCCGCAGTCTCCTCGGCATTGCCGCCGATTTCACCGATCATGATGATGGCTTCCGTTTCGGGATCTTCGTTGAAGAGCTTTAACGCATCGACGAATGTTGTACCGATGATGGGATCGCCGCCAATACCGATGGCAGTCGATTGTCCGATGCCGCGCTGCGAAAGCTGGTAGACGGCTTCGTAAGTCAAAGTCCCGGATCGGGACACAATCCCGATGTTTCCCTGCTTATGAATGCGGCCGGGCATAATCCCTATCTTGCACTTACCTGGCGAAATGATCCCCGGACAATTCGGACCAATCAACCGCGAACGTTTACGCTGCAGAAATTCCCCGGCACGAACCATGTCCATAACGGGAATGCCCTCGGTAATGCAAACGATGAGCGGCATGCCGGCATCGGCGGCTTCCATGATTGCGTCAGCTGCAAATGGAGGGGGGACGAAGATCATCGTGGCATTCGCGCCGGTCTCACGCATGGCCTGTTCAACAGTGTTGAACACATGCCAGCCCTCATGCGTCGTTCCACCTTTGCCTGGAGTCACACCTCCAACAACTTTAGTTCCATATTCGGCAGATCCCTTCGCGTGGAATGTGCCTTCGCGTCCCGTGATGCCCTGGACAATGAGTCGCGTATTCTTGTCTACGAGTATCGACATGTTTTTAATTACGCTTGCGCGGCTCTGACGACCTTTTCGGCTGCATCTTTCATTGTGTCGGCCACAATGAAATTCAGACCTGACTGTTTCAGGATCTCCCGGCCTTGTTCAACGTTCGTTCCTTCCAGTCGCAACACGACAGGAATCCCGATTTTGGTCTTCGTCGCAGCTTCCACAACTCCCTTCGCGAGCGTATCAACGCGTAGGATTCCACCAAAGATGTTGATAAGAACTGCTTTCACGTTTTTATCGCTCAGCAGGATGTCAAAAGCATGTTCGACTTGCTCGGCATTGGCGCCGCCGCCGACATCGAGGAAGTTCGCGGGCATGCCGCCTGCGTATTGGATGATGTCCATTGTCGCCATCGCTAAGCCGGCTCCGTTCACCATACAGGCGATGTTTCCATCGAGCCGGATGTAGTTCAGGCTGTACTTCGATGCTTCTACCTCCAGAGGATCTTCTTCGGCGATGTCGCGCAGCTCCTTAATGTCCTTGTGCCGGAACAGCGCGTTGTCATCGAAGTTCATCTTCGCGTCCAGCGCAAAGACTCGTCCGTCGGTCGTGGTGATGAACGGATTGATCTCGCAAAGCGAAGCGTCCGCTTCGGCAGTCGCGCGATACAGCGCCAGCATCAATTGCACGGCGGGATTCACCTGCTCAGGTTTGAGTCCAAGACCAAACGCCAGCTTGCGTGCCTGAAAAGCTTGAAATCCTACCGCAGGATCAATCGTCTCTTTCAAGATTGCGTTTGGATCTTTAGCAGCGACTTCCTCGATCTCCATTCCACCGGCTGCTGATGCCATGAAGACGAGCTTCGATGTTGCGCGATCGAGCACGATGCCAAGGTAGAGTTCCCGCTCAATCGGCAGCGTTTCTTCAACGAGAAGTCGTTGTACCTTCTGCCCTTGTGGTCCGGTCTGATGCGTGACTAACTGCATGCCAAGAATCTTACCCGCGAGCTGCTCAGCTTCTTCGGCATTCTTAGCCAACTTCACGCCGCCGCCCTTACCGCGTCCACCGGCGTGAATTTGCGCTTTAACAACGATGCCCTTCGCCCCATTCGCGAGCAAATTTTTGGCGATCTCAAATGCTTCTTCTTTGGTGTTGGCCATCTCCCCGCGCGGGATCGCGACGCCATACTTCGCAAGAATGCCTTTGGCTTGATACTCGTGAATTTTCATGTATCGGGGATTTCAGAGGAGGAAGGAACTCTAAGCAGTTCCAACCACATGAAGAAGACTCACGATTTTATAGGAGGGCGAGGTGAGCGAGCAAACTGCTTGGGCCGCGCTGACGATAAGAGGAACCTACTTTTCCGTAATCACCAACTGACCGTTCTCGATTTTCAAGTCGCTCACGAACTCCGGCAGCTTCATCCTCTCGCGCGTTTCCGGATCGTTCAGTTTCTTATCCAGTCGCGCCTGCACTACTGAGATCGGCACAGGCATGCTCCCTATCTGGAAGCTCGTTGGCTGAAAGGTTGCGTAGCCGTCCTGTGCTCCCAGGTGACCGCTCAGAGTAACGAAGACATCTTTCCCATATACGTGCTCCATGAACTGCCCTTTGACTTCGTCGCCCTCAAAGACTACCTGAGGATCTTTCACCGGCACCTGCTCCGGTGTGACCTCGGCTGGAGTGCTCGCATTATTGTTCGGCGAGCTGGCGGTCTGAATGTGTCGAGCTTCTGGCTGCGGATTGGCAAGAACGAGGGCTGCAGCTACCTCTTCCGATGTAAGTCGAATTTCAGCACCAGCCTCACCGCGCTGATGGGCTTCCTGCAACTCTCCCAGCTTGCTCTGGAATCTGTTGGCGTTTTTTGCAATTGCTGCCGGCGATTGCTGGCGAGGAGCAACACGATCGGGCGGCTTCAGGAACAAAGCGATCATGAAACAGAAAATGACCAAAATGGGCCAACGAAGAATCTTGTAAATCCGCATGAGAATACCCCTTGGCGTCCTCGGCCTAGCAAAGCACATTCCAAGGTCAGCAGAAAGTTACTTAGGGTCGCAGAATCGACGGGCGAATGCGGATGGACGAAGGCGCGAGTTAGTCAGTGTTCTTCAACTTACCCGTGAACATAAGGCCGAGCATGCGAAAGTCGCTGATAAACGACCACCACGGATGTCCGAACGTCGCCGGCTTATTGCCTTCGATGAGAAAGTGACCAGTCCAGGCAAAGCCGTAACCAATGGGAATCCAGAGCAGAGCCCAGATGTAGTGGCCAGTTGCAATGGCCCATACGAATACGGCCAACCCAACGAGAGTGCCGCAGGCATGAAGCAAGCGGTTTCCCGTGCGCGAGTGCTCCTGCAAGTAGAAGGCGAAGAATTCGTCATACGAGGAGAATCGATCCTTCTTCGGTTCTGTCATGGGATTCATCGCACTACGCCTTCGAGAGGTGAGCTGGCAGTGGCATATAACTTTTTCGGCATGCGGCCGGCAAGATATGCGCTGCGGCCCGCAAGTACAGCGTGTTGCATAGCTTCGGCCATGAGGACGGGATTTTCGGCATTCGCGATGGCGGTGTTCATGAGCACAGCATCAGCTCCGAGCTCCATCGCGACAGTTGCGTCGGAGGCGGTACCGACACCAGCATCCACGATCAGCGGAACATCAGTGATCATCTCGCGTAGGATACGGATCGTCGCAGAATTCTGGATACCTAGGCCGCTACCGATCGGAGCTCCAAGCGGCATGATGGCGCTGGCGCCAGCGTCTAACAATCGCTTCGCGATTACGACATCGTCAGAGGTATAGGGCAGAACTGTGAATCCTTCTTTCACGAGAGTTCGTGTGGCTTCAATAGTCGCCAGCACGTCGGGGAAGAGTGTCTTCTGGTCGCCGATTACCTCTACTTTCACCCAGTCCGACAGACCGACTTCGCGCCCCAGCATCGCCGTGCGGACGGCCTCGTCTGCGGTGTAACAGCCGGCAGTATTGGGCAGCAGAAAATAGCGATCCGGATCGATGAAGTCGAGGAGGGAGTCTTTGCCGCGATCGAGGTTCACGCGGCGAACAGCCACGGTGACGATCTCGGCCCCAGAGGCTGCGATCGCATGTCGTGTCTGCTCTCCATTCTTGTATTTGCCGGTGCCTACAATGAGGCGCGAGTTAAAGGCTCGCCCGGCAATAACCAATTCATCCATAATTCAATTCCAGCTACTCAATTCTACGCGCCTTTGCAGCCAGATCCACGTTGCAATTTGGGAATCGCGCTAAACCGTTGCGGGATGCGAAAGCTCGGCGGCTTCATATATAGCGTCAATCTGCTTCTTGTACTTCTGCTCGATCACCCGCCGCTTGAGCTTGAGGCTGGGAGTCATCTCTCCTTTATCGACTGTGAAATCATCGGGAACGAGAAGGACTTTCTTGAGTGTCTCGAAACGGGCCAGTTCCAGATTGGCATCGGCCACGATCTTGTCGTAAGCTTCAGTTACTCTTGGATTGCGGATCAGCTCTTCCCGTGAGGTAAGGGTGATCCCCTGTTCGGAAGCCCATTGCTCCAGGGCTGCAAAGTTTGGACAGATGATTACGCTAATGAACTTTCTCGCATTGCCGATGACAACCGGATGTGCCACCAGCGGCGACATCTTCAGCTTATTCTCAATCGGCTGCGGAGCCACGAATTTTCCGCCGCTGGTCTTGATGAGATCTTTCTTCCGATCGGTGATGCTGAGGAATCCCTCGGCGTCGATGTTGCCAATGTCGCCAGTCTTGAACCAGTCACCTTCGAATGCTTTAGCCGTCTCCTCGGGATTCTGCCAGTAGCCTTTGAAGACTGATGGGCCGCGCACCCACAGTTCTCCGTCTCCCGCAATGTGGCACTCGAGGTTTCGAAGTGGTTTGCCGACGGTGCCGAGCTTGTTGGCTTCTGGTTCGTTCACCGAGATGACGGGCGAAGTCTCAGTCAATCCATATCCTTCGAGGATGCGAATTCCCACGTCGGCGTACCAGCGTGCGAGATCAATGCCGAGCGGCGCTCCGCCGGAGACGTACATCTCCACTCTTCCGCCGAACCACTGACGTATCGCCTTGTAGACAACACGATTCGCTACTTCCCACTGCCAATCGGAAGGCCGCTGCCCGCGTACGGTTTCGGCGCGATGCTCCTCGCCAACGCGCAACGCCCATTCATAGACCGGCCTTTTTAGCCCAGTTGCTGCGCGGCCCTCAACTCCTTGCCGAACTTTTTCGTAGACGCGAGGTACACCGACGAACAGATGTGGGCGAACCTGCTGAAGCTTGGTCGCAAGCTCATCGAAGCTCGGACAATACGCCAACGTCACTCCGCGTAGAAAGCAGAGATAGTCGACGTGACGGGCGGTGACGTGCGAAAGCGGAAGGAACGACAAAGTCACCTGGCCCGGCTGCCAACCCAGGCTGTGTGCAGTCTGCTCGAGGTTCGAAGCAAGGTTGCCGTGCGTGAGCATCACGCCCTTCGGAACTCCCGTGGTGCCGGAGGTGTAAATGATCGTCGCTAGATCATCGGGAAGGATGGATCGCGCAGCAGTGTCAAATCGGGGCGCCCGGGCAACGGACTGTCCCGCGCGCATAATCTGGATCATCCGGATGGCCTCTGGATGATCCACTTCGTCCATTGCCACGATGTGCTCAAGCTGAGTTTCGTGTCTAATGCTCAGCACTTTGTCGAGTTGCTTTCGCGTGGAAACAAAGATCGCCCGGGCGCCGGAGTTCTTCAGAACGAACGCGGTCTGCTCAGCCGTGAGCGTTGGATAGATAGGAACATCGACCACGCCCCGGAGCAGACATGCCCAATCGGTGATTGCCCACTCAAACCGGTTTTCGGAGATAAGCGCAACACGGTCGCCCTTGCGAATCCGCCACGCTCCGAGCTGCTCTGCGACGTGGTACACGCGGGAATAGAGCTCGTGCGAAGAGATGTCGCTCCAGACTCCCTGCCGATCGAAGCTCATTACTCGCGGCAGGTCGCGATCCACTGCAGTAAAGAAAATTTCGTTCAGCGTGCGCAGGCTGCTCAGGAGCGCACCTCCATTCCACGGAGAAGAAGATCAACAACGGGATCGGCTGCGGCTGCGAGATCATATTCCCGGCTGCTCAACACCCATGCCGTTACGAGTTCGTCCATTGCTCCGAAGAGACAGGCAGCAGCGATCTTGTCGGAGATATCGTCGCGTATCCTGCCCCGCTGCTGACCTTCGCGGATTACGTCCCGAATCAAATTGAAGTACCCCTTCAACTCGCGCTGAGAGAACTCGGCGAGGAACTTGGCGCTTTGTCGGAGCTCCGTCTGCAGCACCACGGCCAAATTCCTATTTTGGTTCAGCTCTCGCAGATGCAGCCGAGCTAAGGCACGCAGCTTCGCGGCAGCATCGTCGAATCCCGACATCTCCTCTTTCGCCTGGCTAAGAAAGGCCTCGAAGGCGTTGTCGAGCGCGGTCATGAGGATTTGCTCTTTCGACTTGAAGTAGAGATAGATAGTGCCGTCGGCAACATTGGCGCGATCAGCGATATCCGAAACCCGACTGTTGTGGAAACCCTTTTCCGCGATCACGGCAATGGCGGCATCCAGGATGCGCTGGTATTTGTCTCCAGGGCGGCTGCCGTTGACTCTGGTGGCGCTTCGTCCCCGGTCTTCTGCCGGTTGTGCCGATTTTGACTTGCCCACTTGCCTGCTTTGCGCCATTGTGTCCCAGAACTCTGCACTGTACTGGGTTTTCTGCGCGATAAGCAAGATAACGCGCGTTTGACCCTTTGGGTCGACTGCGGATACTCTGACTCGCCATGGAGTCGCAGCATGCTGCGACCCTGGCAGCCACACTAGGAGCCCTTGATGCGCAAACCCATTCTTGGCTTTGTTGTTATAGCCATCTTTCTGATGACCCTATTGCCGGCCTTCGCGGCTGACCAGGCCTCCCCACCTGACCCAAAGATCAAGGTTGGTGACACTGCACCGGATTTCAAGTTGCGCGACCAAACCGGAAAAGAAGTGAAGCTCTCTGACTTTCGCGGCAAGAAGAATGTGGTCCTTGCGTTTTACGTCTTCGCTTTCACCGGCGGCTGAGAGAAGGAAATGAAAGCCTTCCAGGATCAGCTGCAGAAGCTGGAAGGCGCAGACACCCAGGTGCTGGGTGTAAGCATGGACAGTCCGTTCGCCAACAAAGCCTGGGCTGCGCAGATTGGAGTCACGTTCCCCCTGCTGAGCGATCTTGGCGGCGACACAAGCAAGGAATACGGCGTGTACAACCCGAGTTACAAGGCCGCACGTCGCGTCACCTATTTAATCGACAAAGAAGGCAAAGTGGTCGAGATGCAAAAAGATCGCGATGCCATCGATCCGAGCTCGGTAGTCATCAGCTGTGAACGGCGCCGTCTGAAAAGCTGAAAATCGCCGCCGAACTTTTCTTGACAGAGCGACGGCAGAAGTCCAGCATGTTCCCCGGTTAGCGCTTTCTCGGAGACTTTACTCGTGCTCGATCGCCGTCGCTTCTTATTTTCCTCAGTTGCCGTTGCAGCCGTTGCAGGCGTGCCGTTTTCGTTAGCCGAAGCTCAAGCTGCAGCTCAGTCCGACAATCATCCACTTCCGCCAAAAGACCTCTACGACCGTGATCAGGAAGCCTACTGGGCAGAGCTGCGCAAACAGTTTCTGATTCCCAGTGATGAGGTTTACCTGAACAACGGGACCGTGGGTTCGTCTCCACGTCCAGTGCTGCGCGCAATCGTCGAGTCATTCCATCAGACCGAGCAGATGGCGCAAAGTGATCCCGAGGACTATCCGATCTGGGGATATGCCTCGTGGAACGAGTTTCGCGATCCTCTCGCCGCCTTTGTTGGAGCCACGCGCGACGAGATTGCCATTGTTCGCAACGCGACGGAAGCCAACAACTACATCGCTAATGGATTCGAGATGCAGGCAGGCGATGAAGTCCTCATGAGTGACCAGGAGCATCCGGGAGGCGAACAACCCTGGCTACTTCGCGAGAAACGTTATGGAATCGTAGTGAAGAAATACCAGATTCCACTCCCGCCGAAGTCACCAGCTGACATTCTGAACCGAATCAATGACGCGATCACTCCGCGCACGCGAATTATTTTTACGAGCCACATCAGCACCGTCACAGGCGTTGTTCAGCCGGTAAAAGAGATTGCGGCACTCGCGCGAAGCAAGGGCATCCTGAGCGCCTTCGACGGCGCGCATGTGATTGGCATGATGGCGCTCAATCTGCACGACATCGGCTGTGACATGTACACGTCGTCGCCGCACAAGTGGCTGCAGGCGCCCAAGGGCACGGGATTCTTGTACCTGCGGCCGGAGGTGCAGGATCGTCTCTGGAATACGATCGCCACGGAAGGATGGGAAGATCACAAGCTGAAAGCTGAGCGATTCCAGCGCATCGGATCATCCAATGTTCCGCTCTTGGCGGGGCTCCGCGCTTCTATGGAGCTAGCCAATCAGATCGGAATGGATCGAATCGAACGCCGCCACCGCCAGCTTGCTGATCGAATGCTGGCCGAGATGACGAAACGTGGAGCCGCGTCCTGGACCTCTCCGGATCCGAATATGCGTTGCGGAATCGTGACCGTGAATGTACCACCGCTCAAGCGAATGGAGATGGAGCACTGGATGTGGCAGGAAAAGAAGATCAGAATTCGTGGAGGTGAGCCGTCAAAGCTGCGCCTCTCGACACCTTACTACCTACTGCCGGCGGACATGGATCGTTTCCTGGCCAGCTTTGATGAATTTAAACGCTCCCATGCGTAGTTAGTTCGGAGGAAAGTTATGTCGGGGGTTGTCGGTCTGAAAGACAACGGAATCGTCAGCGTTCGCAGCCTGCATTCCTTTCCCGATACAATGCAGCGGATTGAACGACTCGTGGACAGCAGAGGTCTCAAAATCTTCTGCATCGTGGATCACAGCGGAGAAGCGGCCGCGGCGGGACTCCAGATGCCGCCTACGAAGCTGGTGATGTTCGGTAGTCCCAAAGCGGGAATTCCGCTGATGCTTGCGTCGCCGTCGATCGCGTTGGACCTGCCGCTAAAGCTGCTCGTTGCCCAGGACCCGGGGAACCAAACCTGGCTCTCGTACAATTCGCCCAGCTTTCTGGAAAAGCGTCACTCAATATCGCTTGAGCTCGCTGAGGCGCTGAAGGCAATAGAAGGAATTGCCAATGCCGTGGCGGGCTAGCCCGCCATTTGGACTCCATGGTTATGCCGGGCCGGCCGCCTTAAGCACCTGTTCGGGAGTCCATCCGCTCTCTCGCAGGCGACGAATGCTTAGGGAGTCGTGGCGCTTCGCCAGGCGATTACCAGACTCGTCACGCGCAAGGTCGCAATGGTAGTGCCGCGGAAGCTGCAGTCTCAGAGCTCGGTAAATCACCATCTGCCGGGCCGTGGACTTCAGTAGATCCGCGCCCCGAACAACCTCAGTGACTTTCATCGCGGCATCATCGACAACGACGGCCAACTGATATGCAGGAACATCGTCGCGCCGCCAGACCAGAAAATCACCGAAGTCTTTTCCGGCGACGTACTGTTGCGGACCAAGATTTACATCCTCGAAGACAATCTGCTCACCCTCCGGCACGCGGAACCGCCAATTAACACCCGCAGGACTGGAGAAAGCAAATGCATCTGTGCGACGACGGCAAGTGCCCGGATAGATGGGCTCGTCGTCGGTGTCATTGTTTGGAGCAGCAGCAACTTCAGCAACGTCTTTGCGCGAGCAAGTGCACGGGTAGACGGCGCCGGCATCGCGCAGCTTGCGCCAGGCTTCGAGATAAAAGTCCCGGCGCTCACTCTGTGAATATGGCGGGTAAGGTCCACCGCAGTCTGGTCCTTCGGACCATCGGATGCCCAGCCAGCGAAGGTCCTCACACATTGCGTCGACGAATTCTGGGCGACATCGTTGCGGATCCAAATTCTCGTTGCGGAGGATCAGCGATCCACCGCACTCTGAAGCACGCTGCGCTGCGATCCAAAAAGTTCGAGCATGGCCAAGATGGAGTAGTCCCGTCGGCGACGGCGCCAGTCGACCACGATAGTCACCCACTTTTTCAGGCATGCAGGACAAAGATCAGTTCAACTCAACACTTCCATCTTCGCATCAGTTGCGCCATGACCAAGCGATCACAGAACCTGTGCTAACCTCCATCCGTGCCAACCGACCAGCCAAAATCCGGAAACGGCAAAGAGAGCCTGTACTGTCCGAATTGTGCCCGTGAGGTCACCGATCCCCTGACCTGCGGAGATTGTTCAGCCGTTATCTGCCGCCGCTGTGGAACGCCTCTTGAGTCTGCCGACGAACTTGGGATCGGCTGATCTGCATTTTGCACGGAAGTGGTCGTCATTTACACTCCACTGTTTTGGCTTTTCGGTTGATCGCGCTACTGGCCACCGTCTGCTTTACAAACACATCACAAGACCGCTCTGTGAGGGTTGAGTTTGCAACCTGAACTCCGCGTGCGTGCGCAGTACCGATGAGACTGACTTTCGCAAAAGGACAAATGAAACTACTGGTCATTGGGGCAGGAATGATGGGATCGGCAGCCGCGTTCGATATGGCGCGGTCGAGCGGAGTGGAGTCCGTTACGCTGGCGGATTGCGACATTGCTCGCGCGCAAGATGCTGCCCGATTCATCGCCAAGAGTCATGGCAAGAAGGGAGCATCTGTACAACCTGTTGCCTTGGATGCAGCCGACGAAGGTTCTGCTTCCGCTCTCATGCGCGGACACACCGGCGTTCTTTCCGCAGTTCCCTATTTTTTCAACGTGCATCTCGCTCGCGCCGCGATCGGAGCCGGCTGCCACTTTGCCGATCTCGGCGGCAATAACACAGTGGTCCGAAAGACCCTCGCGATGGGCGCGGAAGCCGAGAAGAATGGAATCGGCCTCGCTCCTGATTGCGGCTTATCCCCGGGTATGGCGAGCGTTCTAGCCGGCGACTTAGTGCGACGTTTACGTAGTGACAAGCGCCGCGGTCGCGCTGGCAAACATGCTAAGAAAGGCGAAAAGAGTTCAATCGATGCGCTTAGACTCTATGTTGGCGGGTTGCCCAAGAAGCCTCGACCGCCATTCGAGTACCAGCTCGTTTTTTCAGTAGAAGGTCTCATCAACGAGTACGTGGAACCTGCGCGCGTGCTGAAAAACGGGAAGCTGGTGGAAATTGAGCCGCTGACGGAGCCGGAAGAATTTCGCATTCGCGGCTTTCGTCCGATGGTTGCATTCCACACTTCAGGCGGAACCTCAACCATGCCAGAAACGTTCCAGGCAGAAGTTGGAGAGTGCTTCGAGAAGACTTTGCGCTATCCCAACCATTACACGCTGATTCGCGGGCTATACGATCTCGGATTCTTCTCGAGCGAGAAGCGGCGGCTTAAATCTGGAGAGGTCAGCCCTCGTGAGCTCACCTCGTATTTGTTTCTGGAGAAACTCTCAGGCGAGGAGCCCGATGTGACGATCATGCGTATTGAGGCTCAAGCCAACAAGCGCCTTCTCTCATACACCATGATTGATGAATATGACCGCAGGACGGGCTTAACCTCGATGATGCGCACGACAGCTTGGCCCGCATCAGTGGTGCTTCAGATGATTGCCAATGGTGCGATCGCGAAGCAGGGCGGGATCAAGCAAGAACTCGACGTGCCCACAGATTTGTTCTTGCGCGAAATGTCACGACGCGGAATTAAGATTCGGTTCGCGCAGACTGGGCGGTAGCGCTGAGGCGATCTCGCTGCGGACCGCCGAAATGAGGTCGTCGTTATCGGTGAATTGCTTTGGGGAGATCTGCGCGTGAAACACCAGGCGCACGGTTCCGGGATGGATCAGACTACTCCCCTTTGGCATCAGGGATTCCGAACCTAAGATTGTTACCGCAACAACTGGAATACCACTGTCCATCGCCAGGTAAAAAGGCCCTTTCTTAAAAGGAAGCAGACGACCATCCCTGGAGCGTGTGCCTTCGGGAAAGACCGTCATGTTCAGTCCTCTGGACATCACCGCTTCGGCTGCGCGCATGCTATTTACCGCTGCCTCACGATTGCGCCTGTCTACGGCGACCAGATCTCCCATGCGCATGGCACGTCCTAAAATAGGAACCTGAAAGAGCTCCTTCTTGACTAGCACAGAAGTGCGTCGAGGTAGAGCCGGAATTAATATCGGCGGATCGAGGTTGGAGACGTGGTTGCACATAAAAATGTAGGTCTCCGAAGGATTTATTCGCTCCATTCCCTCGATCTGGATGCGAACGCCAGCTATGCGAAGGCCGGTTCGGGCAATTGACATGGCGATCGCATAGAGAACGTCGGCGCTGCCGCTGATCCATGTCCAGGGAAACGCGACGAGTGCTCCTAAAATAGTGGCCAAAATGGTGAAGACCAATGCCAACGCAGTTCTGAACGCGGAAATCATTGAGGGCGCGACGGAATCTGGTCCTCTGAGTCGAGCCAGGCCTTGCGATGGGCAAGCTGCTCTGCAGTCGCTTGCTGCGATTCGCGCAAGACATATGCTGTGAGCGACTGCTCGCCAAGCGTCAATTCAATATCTTTCCGGACACCGCGCGATTGCACTGTGAGGCGAACTCTTCTGCCCGGTGTGGAATTCGCAAATTGTTGCTCAAGCGAACGCGCAGGCTGCTGCCCATCGACAGCAAGGATCTCGTCACCTACGCGTAAGCCTGCACTGCGCGCCTGATCGCCATAGACCTCTTCTATGACAGGAGGAGGCGTGAAATTTCGCGCCGCCCGAAAGCCAGGGTCGGCAATCGTCCGATTTTCCTGTGAGAGGTTTAACCCGACTGTCGCAAAAAGATCGTTGTATGGAAGCTCTTGCGTTCCCGCAACATAGTGATCGAAGAAGTTGCGCAGATCAGATCCCGTAAGACTTTCCGAAACTGCACGAACATCATCGGAATCGTTAAAGAACTTGCGCTGCTTCGCGTAGTCGCGATTCAGTTTCTGGAATAGGTCGCGAATTGAGTACCGTCCATGGGAATCCTCGCGAATCTTCAAGTCGAGTAGAACACCCAGTAGTTCACCTTTGTTGTAGTAGTTAATGCTGCGCTCCGGCGAACGGTAGGTCGGGTACTTGTCGAGCCACGTATCGAGGCTCGACTCCTCAGCAGATTGCGTCAGGTGGGCTGGACGTGATTGCAACGTGGTAATGGCTGCAGAAAGCTTCTTGAAATAGTCTTCTGGCTTCATCAAACCGGCTTTCAGCAGCGCCAGGTCCGCAGCGGTCGTGGTCACACCTTCGCTGAACCACAGCGCTCGCGTGTAGTTCTCCCGGGAGTAATCGATTGGCTCGAGCGACTGTGGACGAATGCGCTTCACATTCCACAAATGAAAGAACTCGTGAGCGCTTACAGACTGAAAGTTTCTCAGGTCCTTCAATTCATTCGCAGAAAGATCGATCGCGGTCGAGTACGCGTGCTCCATACCACCGCCTGCCGGCGCGTGAGGAAAGTGATAGATGAAGACGTACGTATCGAACGGCCGATCATCCATCCAGGCAGTTTCTGCTGCCGTGATCTTCTTCGAGGCGATCGTAGTTGGTCGCCCTGAGAACATGAGCCAAAGTCTCGCTGGGTGTGGCGGTATGAACATCCCGGGCGTGAACATCCAATGATGGAAGAGCAGTTGCCAATTTCCAGCCCGGAGGCACTTGTTCAAAACGCAGGGTGATCGGCAATTCTCGTCCGGCGGGCGGATACATCAAGACCTCAGCCAGGTTAAAGAACGCGTGGTGCGCATTGAACTGCGCCCCAAAGGGACCCGCCTCATCGAGCATGAGATCGTACTGCACTGTCACCCAACCCGGCTTGGGCTTGAATTCCCAGGTAGTTTTGTCTATCTGTATTAGAGGCAGTTGTTCTCCTGACTGACTCAAGGCTTTCACTCCAATCACGTTCTTGGCGAAGTCACGCACCTGATAAAGAGCGTTCCATACCGGCAATTGAACTTGATTGCCGGCGCTCTCCGCATCGTAGGTCATGGTTACATGAACGCGATGATGCGCAGCATCAGCCAGCGTGATCGTGTAATCAAGTTTCGATTCCGTCTGCGCCCGCGCAGCGGCCGCAATCAGGAGCAGCACAGGAGCTAGGAGACGCACCGAGCGCAGTCTCATGCCGTCTTGCTCAAACGCGCAGGCAGCTTCTCGTAAATTCCGCCGAAGCCGCCATTCGAGAGGATGGCAACAACATCTCCTTCGCGCAATTCGGGAGTAATGGACTCGATAATCGCGTCGGCATCCTTACACTCGCGCGCAGGATGCTTCCGCTTATTAAGTTCCTTCACTAATTCCGTGCTCGAAAGGCGCTCCCCCTCGGGAATCGCTTCAGCCTTGAAGACGCTGGCCACAACGATCTCATCCGCATTCGCAAGGCTCGCTGCCAGTTCTTTAAAGAAGATATTCCGGCGCAGCGTGTTCGAGCGCGGCTCCAGAATCGCCCACAGACGGCGGTTCTTGTAGCGAGTGCGCAGCGCCTTCAGAGTCTCCGCAATCGCAGTGGGATGGTGTGCGAAGTCATCAATGATGGTTACGCCCGCAACTTCCGCCTTCACTTCGAGGCGCCGCTTCACACTCTTAAACGAAGCAAGGGCTTCAGCAACTGAATCGGCGGAAATGTCGTAGCGCGCGGCCATGGCAGCAGCGGCTGTCGCGTTCATCACGTTGTACTCACCGGCAAGAGACATTCGCAAATCGGCCCACGGCTTTCCTTCTCGCTCAATCTTCCACGATGTTTCATCGCTTCCAAACACCAGATCAACAGCTCGCCAGGCCGATGTCTCACGTTGACCATAACGTTCGACTTTGCAGAAAGCGCGCGCTACGCATTCATCGAGGTTGACGGAATTATCGTATGCCACGAGATATCCGCTTCGCGGAATAAGGTTCACCAGGCGCTTGAAGGATGTCTTCACTGCATCAAGATCTCTGTAGATATCCGCGTGATCAAATTCGACAGACGAGACAATCACGGAATCGGGAAAGTAGTGCAGGAACTTCGGACCTTTATCGAAGAACGCGGTATCGTATTCGTCGCCTTCAAGGATGAAGTGTTTGCTTTGCCGCAAGGCGAAACTGGTTGCGAAGTTTTCTGCGACGCCTCCGATCAGGAACGATGGGTTCTTTCCTGCGACCTGGAAGATCCACGAAAGCATGGAGGTCGTCGTGGTTTTTCCATGCGTCCCGGCTACAACGATCGACTCACGTCCCCGCAAAAAGCTTTCGTAAAGGACCTGCGGCAAAGACCGAAGCGGAATATGATGGTCCAGCACATGCTCCAATTCAACGTTGCCGCGTGAGATCGCATTGCCAACTATTACCAGATCGGGACGTCGTTTCAGGTTCTCCTCGGAGTATGGTTCCGCAAGGGGAATGCCCATGCTGCGGAGCAGGTCGGACATCGGCGGATACGCAGCGGCATCGGAGCCAGTCACGTGAAATCCGCGCTGCTTCAGTAAGCCAGCAAGAGACGCCATTGCTGTGCCGCATATCCCGATGAGGTGTACGTGCTCGCGTTCGCTCAATCCTATCCTGCCCTCGTGGTCTCACTGCGTGGTGTAGTTGCAGCTTCCAGAATCTCCAGCGTCGCGCTCTCTGCAACTATCAATCGCGCACGCACCCCAATCGGCAGCGTGATGTTTTCAGCAGAAACGTGTCCGGAGCGCAACCCGAATGCTACCGGGACATTCAGGTCGCCCAGGATGTGGGCAATTGCCTCCTGAAGAGTGTAGCCCGCGCTTGCGGGAGGAGAGCACTCGAGCATCTCTCCAAAAACGATGCCTCGCACTTTCTCCAGCTTACCTGCGTATCTTAATTGCATCAGCATGCGATCGATTCGATAGGGCCACTCACCCAGATCTTCGAGAAACAGAATCGTCTCTTCTGTCCGAATCTCATAAGGTGTTCCGAGAGAGGCAACCAGCAGTGAAAGGCACCCACCGTACAATTTGCCTTCTGCCTCTCCAGGGCAAATCGCCTCCATCGCAGGTGAATCCGAGTTGGTAATAGTCCACTGCGGCTGCCCAGAGCTGGCGAAGGAGAATGACTTGAGATGCACGCCTTCAGGCCGAGCGAAGTCCTTCGCCAACATGGGACCGTGAAAGCCGATCAGACTGAGTTCGTCGTGAAAGTAGGTCAGCAATGTTGTCAAATCGCTGTATCCGCAAAAGATCTTCGGATTTTTGGCGATCAGGCTGAGGTCCAGATGAGGCAACAGATAATTTGAACCATATCCGCCACGTGTGCAGATGATCGCCTTCACTTCCGGCAAGCGAAACATCTCATGCAGCTCATCGACGCGACGCCGTATTCCGCCCGCAAAATAACGTTCGCGCTCGAAGATGCTTTCAGAAAAGACAGGAACAAGACCAATCTGCTGCAATGCCAGAACACCTGCTTCAAACTCTTTCCGATTCACCGGGCCGGCTGGAGCAACGATGCCAACCGTGTCTCCTCTTTGCAGAACTGGGGGGCGAAACAGAGATGAGCGCTCGGCAGTCACAAGTTTTCAATCTTAGCTGATACGAGTCAACCGAAGCGGAAGCTTAATAGTCTTGATAGAAGAATTCGCCGCGGCACACCAGGCGTGCCGGACCTTCGAGAAGCAAGGCATCTGCTCCATCCCAGTGAACCACCTGCTTGCCTCCGGGCGCGTAAACCTCCACCGGAGAGGAGACTTGGCCTGTGTGAATTGCGGCTATTGCTGAGGCGCACGATCCTGTCCCGGAGGATTGGGTCTCCCCGGCTCCGCGCTCAAAGATGCGGAACTCGATTTTGTTACGTCCGAGAACGCGCACGAATTCTACGTTCGTTCCATGAGGAAATTCGCGGCTTTGCCCGATCACCTCTGCGCGAGCCTGCCATCTCTCGGGAAAACGGTCAACGAACTCAACGAAGTGTGGATTCCCTATCGAGATCTCTAGTCCCTTTGCATTTCCTCCGGGAATGGGAATCCTCTTTTTTCCCAATACTGCAGCGCGTCCCATCTCGACCATGAATTCGAATTCGTGCTCTGAACGGCGAAGAAGCATACACTCCTTCTCGCCCGCGCCGGTCAAGATGCGGACCTCAGATCCACCCCGTCTTTCTACCGCCCAGGCGGCAACGCATCGAGTTCCATTTCCGGAAATCTCGGCTTCCGAACCATCAGCGTTAAACAGCCGAGCGACGACCTGGCCCTTTTCATCAATACTCACCCACTCGACACCATCAGCGCCAACTCCTCGGTGGCGATCGCAGAGACATCGGGAGAGTTCAGCCGGGTCATTACCCATGCCCGCAGACTCGACGATGAGAAAGTCATTGCCGCAGGCCTCAGCTTTACAAAAAAGGATTGGCTTCGAACTCATTCCTCAGAAACCGCGTTGAATGTGGCGACGCTCTCGAATGCTGGAGCCATTTTGAGGTCCGCGCGCAGCTTTTCGTGCTCAGGTAGCGTGCACGTCACCTTGAACATGACGCGAGAGAGATTTTGCGAGCGGCCGACCTGCAGCCCCTGCAGTGAGAGATGGTGATCTTCGATCAGCTCGTTAACTTCATCGAGAATCTTGGGAGCGCTTTCGCCTTTGATCTCGTAGCTCATGGCCATGCGTTTCAGCCCAAGCTTGGCTTCAATCGATCCGAGTAGAAAAAGCGCAAGCAGAATGATTCCGGTCGCGAACGTAGCGAGCAGGTAATGGCCGGCGCCTGCTGCAATTCCTATGGAGGCGACCACCCAAATCGTGGCGGCAGTCGTGAGTCCTGAAACGCCGCCTTTTCCGTGAATAATCGCTCCCGCCCCAAGAAATCCCACACCCTGAACTATGTTCGAAGCGATTCGCGTTCGATCGGCAAGGCTTGGATCCGGAATGATGTCCGAAAGAATCGTGAACATCGCCGCACCGATGCAGATGAACATATTAGTACGGATGCCCGCGCTCTTGTGGTGAACCGTCCGTTCCAAGCCAATCAATCCACCCAGTAATCCCGCGAGCAGCAGGCGCGCGACGCTCGAGGAGAGGAACATCATGTTCTTCCACTGGGGTTCGGACATGTGTTGCAGCGGATGCATGGGGGATTCGCGATTCTAGCAAAGGCGGGGTGCAGGCTAAAGCGTGGCTTCTTCGGCTGTCCGGCCGTCGGCCTCAACACGCGCCACAGAGTGGAGACGCAGCATTGTGCGTCTCTACCATGCGCGGCGACTAGGGCTACTCGTACCTTAGAGCCACCGTCGGGTCGACCCTCATGGCGCGATGTGCGGGAACATAGCAGGCAAGAAGCGCGATCGTGCACAAAAGCGTAGCTACAGCCAAAAACGTGAGCGGATCGGTCGGCTTAACCCCAAACAACATATGGGAGAGGAGTCTTGTGAGTCCCAGCGCAGCGATGACTCCAATTGCCAGGCCAACCAGCGTCATCCGCGCTCCGTCATTCATAACGAGCTGCAACACGTGGAAGCGCTGTGCGCCCAGAGCCATTCGGACTCCGATCTCCTGCGTTCGCTGCCCGACCAGGTATGAGAGCACGCCGTAAATTCCTACGCTGGCAAGCAACAGGGCAATGCCGGCGAATACAGCGAGCAATGTCATCGCGAAACGCTTTTGTCCAATCGAATGCGCAACGATTTCCTCGAGCGGTTCCGGAGAGAACACAACGAGTTCACCATTGACCTCCGATAGGCGTTCTCGCATCTCTTCAAACGACGGCACGCCGGGCAGCGTTGTGCGCAGGTAAACATCGGATGCCAATCCACCGCGCTTGAGGGCGCTGTCAGGTACCTGCATGATGGGCTCGTACATCTGCGCGTGCAGTGGACTTTTCGAATCGGAATCCAGCCCCCACTGATTCACATGGGCGACGACTCCGACGATCTGCGGATTTGGAGCTTTGTCAGGATCATCCGGATCAGTGTTTGTGTTGATGAAATGTCCGATCGGGTCCTCGCCAGGAAAATACTTTTCCGCGAAACTCTCGTCGATGACTGCCACTCTTGGAGCATGCTCGTTGTCGGCGGCGGTAAAGAATCGTCCACGTTTGAGCTGTATCTGCATGGCCTTGAGGTATTCGGGTTCGACTAAGTAGCGGAGCGTCATAGGCAACTGGCTGAGTCGAGGCATGGGCCTGCCAACTATCCAGAAGTAATCCTCGTTGTCGCTTTGCATCAGAGTAGCGCCCCAACTGAAGGAAACTGCCTCGACACCTGGAAGGGAAGCCAGCTTGTCATGAAGCTGCCGCTGAGTAGCGCGAACAAGGTCGGGTGACTTGTTCTTGTACGACGCCGGTCCTGAAAAGGAAAATGTCATCACGTTATGCGGACTAAAGCCGGCATCGAGTCCCCAAAGCACGATCAAGGTTCGGATCATGAGACCAGCGCCGATCAACAGTACGACTGCCAGTGCCATTTCGGAGATGACGAAAATGCCTTGCGCACGACTGCGACCGCCGGCCAAAGTGCGGCCGCTTTCCTTCAGCGTCGAACCAACATCCGAACGTGAGGTCTTCCAGGCAGGAGCAAGTCCGAAGGCGATGCCTGAAAGGATGGAGACAACCAACGTGAACAACAGGACGCGCTGATCGAGTCCAATATCCTCCGCCCGCGGCATCGTCACAGGCATGGCAGCGATGGCGGCTGCCGTCCCGAACTTCGCCAGAACGAGTCCCAGCGCGCCACCTACGAACGCGAGTAATACACTCTCAGTGAGGAGTTGGCGGATAATCCGCATCTCGCCTGCCCCGAGTGCTATGCGAATGGCGAATTCACGACTCCGGCCGGTAGCCCGGGCCAGCAGAAGGTTCGCGACATTCACACAGGCAATGAGCAGCACGAACATCACAGCACCGAGGATGACAAGAAGCACAGGACGCATGTCGCCGACCATCTCATCTTTGAGCGGCAGCAGATAAGCCTTCTTACTCCCGTTGACGTCGGGATAAGCAGCGGCCAGATCTCGCGAAACGCGATCCATGTCTGCACGAGCCTGTTCGAAGGTGACCCCGGGTTTCAGGCGACCGATTCCGTCTAAACCCCACCCTGCAGCGCGATTATTGTGAAACTGCGGCTCGTTGAATTCCCCAACCGCGGCATAGACCTCGTTTGCTGGTCCCCCGCGCTGGAAATTCTGGATATGCAGATGAAACGTGGATGGAACCACCCCAATGATGGTGCGGCCCACATCATTCAGCACCATGCGTTGGCCAATAATCGTGGGGTCGGATCCGTATTTCCGCTTCCACAATCCTTCAGTAATCATCACAGTCGGGTTGGCGCCCAGCCGGTCTTCGTCGGCGGAGAAGCTGCGTCCCAAAAGAGGATTTATCCCGAGAATCTCAAAGAAACCTGCCGAGATCATCTCTCCATGCAGATGCTCGGGTTCGCCATGCCCCGAGAGGTTGAATCCAGTGGAGCGATACGCAGCGATGGAGCTGAAACTGCGATTCATCCGGCGCCAGTCTTCAAAGTTTGGATATGAAATCGACCCGTTTTTGAAATTCGGCATTTCGGTGAACAAAGAAACGATCTGCTCGGGATGTGGATATGGTAGCGGATTGAGCAACACTCCGTTCACAACAGAAAAGATTGCTGTGTTCGCGCCAATTCCCAGCGCGAGAGTCAAGATGGCAATCAGGGCGAAACCCGGGGACTTGGCCAGCATGCGTGCTCCGTAACGCAAATCCTGCCAAAAGGCTTCAAGAGAAGCTCCCGACCACATTTCCCGAGTAGCTTGCTTAACCAGGAGAACGTTGCCGAAGTCTTTGAGAGCAGAATTACGTGCGTCGCGTACCGTCTGCCCATTTTGAGTCCGATCTTTGATCGCCATGTTCAAATGCGATTGAATTTCGTCGTTGAGATCAGAATCCTTCTCTTGTCTGTTGAATAACGACATCCGATTCTCCGTTCTAAGCCGAGCTCAATAAGCGAAGACTCTTATTCCGAGCGTACGGGTTTCAGCACTGCCGCAATGGCATCTGACATCTGAGTCCAGCGCGAACGCTCTTCAGCAAGTTGTCTGCGGCCCGCAGCGGTTAGCTGATAAAACTTCGCGCGTTGATTGTTTTCTGTAAGCTTCCATGCCGATTTGATCCACTTCTGACGTTCAAGACGATGGAGCGCGGGATAGAGCGATCCTGTATCAACCTGAAGAACATCTCCGGATTGCACTCGGATCACCTGACTGATCCCATACCCATGTTGCTCACCCCAAATCAAGGTCTGGAGAATCAGCAGATCGAGGGTCCCCTGCAAGAGTTCAATGCGATTTTGATAATGAGGATTCATTCAGCTCCGGGATGCAGTACGTCTACATGCTGGTTGTAGACGGTCTACTTCCTATCCGGTTAGCATGTTCTTCACCGATTGGGAGCTAGATTGATTTTGCGAGACTTAACGAATCAGAAATTGGCAGGCCGAGCAGCCCGACTGTTCACAGAAGATGATTCCTGTTCGGAAGCGAACAGCTGGACGGATGGGATCATCCCATTCCAATCCCATGCCTCGGGTGGGATCTCGATCGGATCTCGTAATCTAAGTCCTTTCGATCATGGGATCCGCCCAAAAAGCACTTAGATTAATCCTGCACAGCAGCTTTGGCTTCGCCAAAGTCTTTGCGAACGGCTGAAATGAATTGTTCCGAGCCCGATGGCGGACGCACCGATCCGCTCAAAATGTTCCGGAAATCGATGTCGCGGCCGTAGAACGTGCGTGTGTCCCCGCCATTCTGCTCGAACCAGCTGCCTTTCAGCGACACGCCCGCAAACAATCCGCGGGAGCGGGAGTAGGTGAGTATCTCAGAATGCATCGCGATGTTCGTATCGGCTGCAGCAGTGCGACCGACCGGCCCAGCGGATGCAGAGGCATCGACTCCCAGTTTTATCTTGTGGGCCATCAGCGACTCGAGGCCGCGGTCATTCATGAACAGCATGACTACATCAACAGCTTGACCGCCAATTTGCAGACCAAAGGTTCCCCCTCCCAGGCGATAGAACGCGGGCGCGCTCCATCCTTTACCGGTACGGCAGGTAACCACACCTTGCCCGTACTCGCCGCCGATGCCGAAGCCAGCCTTCATCATGGTCGGAATCACACCGACACATTGGGCGTGCGCAAGGATCTGCTGGGGCACTCCCCTGTCGGGAGCTGAAGTGATCTCATCGAGGATGGTGCCTGCCTTGTCGAGCCGCTCTCGGAGCTTTTCCCGGTCTCCTTCCGCAAAGCTGCACGTTGTAAGAAGGATCAAAAGAGAAGTGAGGGAGATTAGCTGTCTTTTCAAAGTACGCTCCTGGTTTAATATTCATCGTGTGCATTTGCATTGCCTTATCCAGCCATCAAGTACGAAAGGTAATGGCCTTACAGGCGAGGCAACGGCTTCGGTAAACCCTTGTGCGCGCGCGCATTTTCCGACTGCAGTTCCAAATATTCCGGCTGGCGATTCCGGTCAATCCTCTCAATAGCTTGGCGCATCGTCACTAGGCTGGCTTCGCCCACTTCTTTGCGCCACTGGCATCAGCAATCATCTTGAACAAAAGTACTCGAAATGAACTGCCGTGAGGCCCACTACCTTCGTTATCTGACCCATGACAGTAAATAAGGTGTGTAATTCGGGCGGAGATTGACTCGAAATTTCTTGAGACACCGAACAAAATGACGCCACGAAACGACATCACGGCCGATCCCCGGGCAGCCGATGTTTTCGAAGCGACGTCTGGCAAGAACACATCAATCGATAGCGGCGGATTGACATCCAATCGTCCGGCACGCTCCCGACGTTATACGCGCATCGCAATCTCGCTGCCGGTGGTGGTCCGCGACCAGTTTGGCGGACGCGAAGAAACGCGCACGCAGTTTGTGACCGTTCGCGGAGCCATAATCGCCACGAACTCCATCCTTCGCGTGGGACATAAGTTGACTCTCCAGATCGCAAAGACTGGAAACGCGGCGGAATGCCACGTCGTCGGCATTGAACCCGTGGTCAAGGACGGGAATTCGGTGGAGGTTGAGTTTACTCGCGAGCAACAGGACTTCTGGCCCGTTCAGTTTCCGCAGGAAGATTTGAAAACCGATTCGGGCTCTTACAGATTCAAAACGCAGGCCTCGCCATCGTTCGGCACGCAATCGTCTGGACTCGGCGACTCATCGAAGCATCAAGTATCCCAGCCTCCGATTAGAGGCGCCAACGAGATTGTGAGCCTCGCCGATTCGATTGCAGGAGAAGCCTTTTCAAGCGCTCCCACCAGCACTTCTACAAGTACTTCTTTCAACGCGCCGGAAAAATTTACTTCCAGATCGGCACCTATTGATTCGGTAGCACAATTCCGCGCAGCCAATCGCGCTGCACATCGCCGAGAGCAACGAAGGAAAGCCTTTTATTCGGCTTTGTCGATAGCGGCCTTGGCGGTCGCTGCAATCGGAGTGCGATATTGGATGCAGCATCGATCAGAGATTGCCCAAGTCAGTCTTCCCCAAGTGAGTATTCCGAGAGTCAGTCTCCCTCAGGTAAGACTATCCTCGATATCGCAAGTTTTGCCGAAGACGAAAAGCGCAGAAAAACCAAGTTCCACGACGAGCCATGATGAGGCGGAGGCGGACGGCACAACGCAAAAGGCGACTCCGAACACGGCTGAGGTCGCGCGCTCGACTCCATCGTCGCCAGCCCTCGAGTCGGCACCGCCACCGACACGCGCAGAGACAAACCCTGCAGAAGCGCAGGTAGCCGTCCGACATCAAACGGCGTCGGCATCTTTACCAAAACCAGTCGAAGACGTGGACGAGGAGCCCCTGGCGCTTCCTTTGACAGTGGACAACAGTTCGAATGCAACGAAACCGGACGTTCTAAATGCGGTAGTCGCACAAACCCCGATGAAGGCAGCTTTGCTGGCGCCTCAGCCAGTGCGAAAAGCAGTGCCAGCGAGATTGGTGTACTCGGCTCCCGCACAATATCCCTCAATGGCACGTCAAGTCCGCGCTGAAGGCGAAGTGATAATCACCCTCGACGTGGACACGTCAGGCAACGTTTCGGCAGCGCGGGCTGTTTCGGGACCGCCCATTCTTCGCTCGGCGGCGCTCGATGCAGTAAAGCGTTGGAAGTATCAGCCAGCTACGTTGGGCGATAAACCAGTCGTCAGCACCGAAGTTGTAAAGCTTCAGTTCAAATTGAAGTAGCTACACAACTCTTCTTTCCGAACCGCTTTGGTCCTCGTGAATGCCTCTGTGGTGCCATCGTCGTGGACCTGCTCGCTAACCTTGGCGCGCAATTCCTCCGTTTAGATCATGCGACCGATGCTTTGAGCGCTCGCGTATCATAGACGGCCATATAAAACCCCTCTGAGGGCGACGCCAATGAAAAATCGCCGGTTGTTTTTCCTGCTTTTGCTCACGTTTTTTACGCAATCGCTCGCACAAAAAACCAACACAGCGCAAAAGGGAACAAAAGTTGTTCCGGCCCCAAGCTCAGTCTCTATTGGCGGAGAACCAGTTGTCGTATTAAAGCGTCCCCAGAGCACTGATCAAAGCAAGCCGCAGTTCCTGACAGCCACTGTGCTTCCCGGACGAGGAATGGCGGTGCTGCAAATCACAGCCTACGTGCCCGGAAAGGGCGAAGTTGAAGTCCTCGCCGCGCCCTCGCTCGGCGATGCCAAGGATCTGCTCGACAACCACGACGACAAGTTTGGCAATAAGATTTTCACTATTGGCGGCGCCTTCCTTGTGCCCTATGCCAATCGGATTCGCGGCAAGGTTTCATCCGACGGAAACGAGATCACCACCACGGTTGCTGGTCAGACAGTGCACTTGCCGGCGAACTGGAGCGGCAAAAACCCCGGAGCCGAGAAGCATTCGATGCATGGACTGATGCTTACCTCGAAATTTGAAAATGTTGGCCAGCACAGCGCTCCCGACGCTTCGACCGTTTCGGGAACCTTTCATGCTGGTGATTGGAGTGGGCATTGGCCATCCAGCACAGATGTAACCGTAAAAGTCGCGCTCACTAATCAAGCAGCCGAATTGACGATCACGGCCAAGAACGTCGGAAAGGAGCCGCTGCCGATGGGAATCGGATGGCATCCATACTTCGCGATTCCCGGCGGGGACCGCAAGCAAGCACGTCTACATTTGCCTGCAGAGAAAGTCGCGGGAATGAATAACTACGATGACGTCTTCCCCACTGGCGAAGTTCATCCGGTCACGATGGGAAACGGCAAATACAACTTCACGGCGCCGGAAGGCAAGCCGCTCGATGACATCTACCTGGACGACAATTTCCAGGATTTGAAGCGCGATGCAACCGGCAGTGCGACAACGGCGGTCATTGATCCTGCTTCGAAGTATGGAATTCGCATTCGGGCGTTGTCGCGAGAGATAAAGTCAATCCAGGTTTACTCGCCACCGGACAAGAGCTTCGTTGCCGTCGAGCCGCAGTTCAATCTTCCGGATCCCTATGGCAGCGAGTGGAAGAACAAACTGACGAGCATGGTCGTTCTCAAGCCGGGAGAGTCGACCACGTGGCGCGTGCGCTTGGAGTTATTCGCTCCGACGACATAGAACCCGAATCAGAAGAGCCGGAAATTCACTTCAACATCGATGGCAACTGCCACCGGCTTACCCTCTTTGCGAGCCGGTTCGAAGCGCCACTGCTTTACTGCTTCGATGGCTTTTTCATCGAGACCCATGCCTAACGAGCGCACAACGCGCAGCTCGTGAGCCCTGCCGTCCGGTGCCACGACCAGCGACAGCACCACCGTGCCCTGATACTTTGCCTCGCGAGCCTCGGGCGAGTACTCAGGATCGGGCTTGTAGATCGCCCGGGGAGCGCTTACTCCACCTCCCACTGTATATACTCCGCCACCGTAGCCTGCACCCCAGCCTGCCCCAAGCCCTCCCCCGATTCCGCTGCCGATGCCGAGACCAGCACCCCCACCAATCGATGCACCGTATCCAATCCCATTCGATGGAGGTCCCGCAACCGCAGATCTCGGATTTCCCAAATTGGGCAACCGCTTATCGGGAGAATTTACTTGCAGAGGTACGACCACAGTAGCCTCAGCAATCAATTTCGCATGATCATTCCGAATCACAACCTCGGCTGGGGCAAATTGCTCCAGAGATTTCTTCGGAAGGTGTCCTTGCGACGCTTGCAGTTTGTCATGATCGCCACCACCACCCCCTCCTCCCGCGGACTTGGTCGCATTATCGAGAGCCAAATAGTCCGAAACGGGAGGTTCTATAAGCGTGAGAGTCTGCACTCTCCGCTCATGATGCTGATCGACCCAAAAGCCCGAAGTAATAATCAGGGTCAACGCTACTGCGTGTGCCAGTACGGAGAGTGCAAAATTCGATCGGTGCAGGGCATAGCTGCTTGCATCTTCTGCGAAAAGTGTTGGAAATATGCGTTCTTTAGCGGAATTGGCTGGCGGCTGCGGGAACGATCGACCGGCAATGACCGCCGAGGCCATCACCTCACGCCCGCTCAACGGTGAGCTTGCGAGAGCGCTCTCCATCAATCTGACTCTTAGTTGCGACCGAAAATCGGGCCGTGGCAGAGTACGCAAATCCGCTGCTACGCCCAAGAGTTCAGCCACCGTTGCATCGACGTTGGAAATCGCGGCATCAGGCTCGGCGAACAGAACATCGATCCCGAAATCAAGCTGTTGGATAAGTGCCGGACTAAACATATCTACCCCTCATATGACTGCGCAAAGTCTGCAATGCGCGGAACTGAAGTTGCTTGACGGCCCCTTCGCTTCGTCCAAGTTCCTGCGCGATCTCGCGTATGCTGCGCTGATCGACGAAGCGGCGGATGATGACCTGCCGTTGATCTGCCGGCAAAGCCTCGACAAGCTGGAACAACATCGCACGCTGCTCGACGACAGCTGCAATTGCAGCCTCTTCTACTTCGTCGCCAGGAACTTCTAGCCGTTTACCCAGCCGCTCCCAACGATCTGCCAAAACTCTCGCTGCGATGCCAAGCAACCAGGCAGCGAAGGGTTTACCCTGCCACTCGAACCGCTGAATACTGGCAAGCGCCTGATGAAAGATTTCAGCCGTCAGGTCCTGCGCTTCTTCGCGATCACGAACGCGGTAAGCGACAAAGGCATATACGCGTTCGAAATTGCTCTCATAGAGCTCAGCAAAGCGGAGCGGATCGCGTTGCGCGGCCTCAATCAAAAGCCGTTCGTCGGTTTCAAACTCCAGAGCCCTCACTGGCGTCTCCCTAGGGGACTGTGTCTTCATTGGAGTAATCCGTACAAACGGCAGAAAGGTTACGGTTAGGGTCGCAATTATTTCATCAGTATCAGCGCAGAGCGGGAAATTGCGTCCGCAGGCTCGGCCTTTAAGCCCAGCAACTTAGAAGCGCAGAAGCTCTCTTGAGTTCCCGTCTTGCTACGATAGAAATATGGACTTAACCGTTTACACGGCGTTCTGGTGTCGGGACTGTCGTGAGGCCAAGAACTTTCTCAAGAAACACAATATTCCCTTTAATGAAGTCGACATCGAGTGCACGCCGGGCGCAGTGGACGAACTTATACGGAACGTAGGCAAACGTGCGATACCGCAGTTCGTCATCAATGGCAAATGGGTACAGCCCTACCGACCTGGAGAAGGTTTCCTTTACGAAGAAATGAGCGCTCTGCTAGGCGTCCAGGAGTGAAACTCCAGCCGATGCAACATCGTAGACACGCAGCATGCTGCGTTTTTACCACGCCGTGGGCAACTCGGTGATTGTCCACATGAAGCCATTAACCGCCATCGCTGAAAATGTCGCCTCCGTTCAAGAACGAATCGTAGTAACAGCACGCCGTTCCGGGCGTAGGAGTGCCGAAATAATCTTAATGGCGGTTACGAAGACTCAGCCGGTCGAAAGCATCTTCGCGGCTTATGAGGCCGGCATTCGCAGCTTTGGCGAAAACCGAGTACAGGAGTTTGCGTCGAAGAGTGAGCAGTTGGGAGAACTAAAGGATGCGGAATTCGCGCTTGTGGGACGGCTTCAATCCAATAAGGCGGGTAAGGCTATTGATCTCTTCTCAGTAATACACTCCGTTGACTCTTTGCGGCTAGCCGAGCGAATTAGCACACTTGTAGTCGCCTCCAGCCGCGCACCAATGCCGATCGCGATTGAGATCAACTCCGGAGATCCCGCCAAAGCGGGATTAACTCCAGACTCTCCCGAGTTAGAAGAACTATTGCGTGCAGCGCAGCGACTGCCGGGTATAAGCATCCAAGGCCTGATGACTATTCCTCCCCTCAGCGAGGATCCCCAAAGAGCCCGTCCATACTTTCGACAATTGCGCGAATTGCGCGACGACATCGCGAAACGGAAATTGCCCGCAATCAAAATGGACCTGCTTTCCATAGGTATGTCTCACGATTTCGAAGTCGCCATTGAAGAGGGTTCCACATGCGTCCGCATTGGCACGGCGATCTTCGGCGAGCGGAACTGAACGCAGATGGTCAGAATCCAGCAATCGGGAGAATCGGTCACCTTCGCGGTGAAAGTTCACCCGAGGGCAAAACAAGATCGAATCTCCGGCGTGCTCGGGGATGCGCTCAAACTCGAAATTTCTGCTCCTCCCGTCGAAGGCAAAGCAAACGATGCCTGCATCAACTTTTTTTCGAATTTTCTTAAAATGCCGCGCTCCTCCGTTACCATTGCCGCCGGCCTCAGCAGTCGCAACAAAGTCATTCGCATTACCGGAGTCAAGACGTCCGCCATCGAACGGGCGTTCGCAATTGCACTCGAAGCACAGAAGGCACACTGAGAGGAACCGCGCCGTTTGATCTCGCCCACAACTTCATCATCCGATTACCCGATGGCTCAGCGGTTAAGAGACATCAAGGCTGGCTTCGAACGACCATTTTGGGTGGCGAACATCACGGAGCTGTTTGAGCGGCTTTCCTACTACGCCGCATTCGCTTCGCTGGCTCGCTACCTGCACGAAACTCTCAGGTTCCCGGTGCAACAAGCCAGCAGCCTGACTGGACTGTTCGGCGGATTGGTCTGGTTTTTGGCTGCCTTTGGTGGCGCGGTCGCAGATCGGCTGGGATTTCGTCGCGCGCTCTCCGTGGCTTATCTCATTTTGAGCTGCTCGTATTTCCTGCTTGGGTCACTCGGAGCTTCTTGGATTGCGCCCCTCCGGGAACACATCCCTCTCGTGGGTCTCGTGACGTTCGTACTCATGCTTCCCGCATTGGGCATCGCTCTGGTCAAGCCCTCGGTAGTAGGCACGACTGCGCGAGCTTCGAAAGAGAACGTACGCTCGATTGGATACTCGATTTACTACACTTTAGTGAACATTGGCGGTGCCGCAGGACCATACGTAGCGTCCTGGGTCCATCAGCGCGTAAGCGTCGAGAACGTCTTTCGGGTTGCGGCGCTGAGCGTTTTCCTGATGTTCTTCGCAGTATTGATCTTCTTCCGCGAACCCCGGCGAACCGGCGAGGTTCAGACTGCCAGTCTGGGGGAAGCGCTGAAAAATTTTGGGACTGTCGTATCCAACCGGCGCTTCATGCTTTTTCTGCTTATCTTTTCCGGTTACTGGATCGTCTACTGGCAAGAGTTCATCATTCTGCCGCTCTATGTTCACGATTACATCAATCCAAGAACCGACACGGAATTGATGTTAATCACGGGGCCGCTCGTAGTAATCGCTTTCACCATGGTGGTAAGTATCCTCACGCAAAAGATTCCTGCTTTCCAGGCGATCATCCTTGGAACTCTCATATCCGGAGTCGCCTGGATCGTGCTCGTATTCTTCCCCTCTGTTCCCGGCGCGTATTTCACGCTCGTTGTTGTTGCTTTGGGCGAAATCACGCAGTCGCCGCGCTACTACGAATACATCTCCCGGCTCGCTCCGCCAGGACAGCAAGGCACATACATGGGTTTCGCCTTCCTCCCCATCGGGATTGGCTCTTTTGCAGCCGGCGTATTTGGAGGAAAGTTCATACATTACTTCGGCGAAGTCACCCATCAGCCCCAAGGAATCTGGTGGGCAGTCACCGGAGTCGGCGTTCTGACTGCCTTATTGTTATGGGTTTACGACAGAATGTTGGCTCGTAACATTACTTCGTCAGTGGGAGCCTAAGTCTTGCGAAATTATCTGCTGCTCTGAATTCGCTATTCAGGCAACAGCAGCATCACCGCCTGCTATCCCACAGAGTACGAATCGTTGAGCAGGAAGGCGCTTCAGGTGTACTCATGGGCAAAGTCCAAGGGAAAACGGGCCCCCTCAACGCTTCATTCCACCGCTCTCTTCCACTTGGAGGCGTAGTTTGCCTGCTTTTGCTCGGACAGGGATTCGCGCAGCTATCAGCTGACACCAGAAGCAGTAGCGCTGCCGATCAGCAGCTTCGCACTTCCAGTCCATTCGCAACGCCCTGGTTACTTAGGCAGGCTGAGCAGCCGCAAGTCGACATCAGGGGTTCGGCCGCAGCCACGAAAGTCAGTGAGCCACTGCCGAAGACCAAGTACACGTTGGAGCCGGATCCATTCAATTTCGATCTACACGAAAGTGCACCCCGCGACGAAGCTCAAACGCCCGATCCGCAGGCTTCCCATGTCGACACGGCACAACGACTAGCCTCATTGCCACCGTCCGCATTCGATACGCGCAAAGCCGATGCTAAAGCGAAGGAAGCCAAATACGACATCAATCGTATCGGCGACCGTGGAGTTGGGAAGAAACTCAATTTCTATTCAATCGAAAAGGAAGAAGCGCTGGGGAGAGAACTGGCGCAACAAGTTGAACATCAAGCCAAGCTCCTGACTGATTCGGTAATCACAGAATATGTCAACCGCATAGGCCAAACTCTGGTTCGTCATTCTGACGCGAAGGTGCCTTTCACGATCAAAGTTGTTGACGATGAGCAGGTAAACGCCTTCGCTCTTCCCGGCGGGTTCTTTTACGTAAACACCGGAGTCCTGCTTGCCGCCGACACCGAAGCCGAACTAGCAGGTGTGATGGCTCACGAGATCGCCCACGTGGCTGCACGTCATACTACGCGCAACGCGACCAAGCAGTACATCTGGAATATTGCTTCCATCCCCTTGATTTTCGTGGGCGGCCCGGTAGGAGCTGCGATTCGGCAAGCATCGGGTTTTATGGTGCCAATGTCGTTTCTCAAATTCAGCCGGGACTCTGAGCGCGAAGCCGACTTCCTTGGTTTGGAATATGAGTACGCGGCCGGCTACGATCCAACGGCTTTCGTGGATTTTTTCGAGAAGCTCGAGGCACAGCAGAAGCGGAAGTCGGGATTCATTGTCCGGGCTTTCTCGACGCATCCGATGAACGATGACCGCATCCGCCGCGCGGAAGAGGAACTTGACATGCTTCCTGCGCGCGATGATTACATTGTCACCACCAGCGAGTTCGAGCGGGTGAAGTCCCGGCTCATTACGCTGAATCACGGCCGAGCGCTTGATACTGGAAAATCAGGGCAGCCCACGCTGCGCAAGCACACAGTCGAGGATGAGCATCCGCCAATCCTGCGCAGATAACCCAATCCCTTGCCTGGCAGGATGTTCTCTGGACCGGGCATTGGTGTCAGAGTAGGTTAGCGCGCTGCTCATGAGCAAACCTGACGGCAGAGCCTTTCCCGCTTACAATGTATGCAGAGTCAAGAAGGATCTAAGAATGGTTCATCCCGGCCGCAAATTTGTTGCGGTATTCGCAGTTACTTTCGCACTTCTCTCGACGAGTGCCTTCACCGAAGACAAGATTTCACACGTCGAATTCCTGGTCGTACGCAGCTATAACGGAAAGCCTGTGCGCAACGCAAGCGTAGTTGTGCATCCTGTCAATAAAGAAGGAAAACAATCCAAAACAGGGACGGAATTGAAGACCGACAGCGACGGGAAAGCCACGCTGAATTACGTCCCTTACGGGAAAATGCGCATTCAAGCGATAGCCCCTGGATTGCAGACCTATGGTGATGACATCCAGATCAATCAGCCGGAGCACCAGATCACGATCAAGATGAATCGGCCGCAAGAGCAGTACAGTATTTACAAATAGATATTCATTTTTAACACTGACCAAAATGAAACGCATCTTCCCGCTTCTCTCTATAATTTTGCTGGCCATCACGACCTCCGCGCAGTTCCTGGACAAAGAGGTCCCTGCCTATCATCCTTTGCCACCGGCAAAGGGCGAAAAGCTGACTCCGATTGCGTCCGGCGCGCAGTTGGATCAAATGAACCTTGAATACGACTTCCAGCGTCGTGCCTATGAAGCAGCGGCCAAGGTGCCTCGTGTTCTTCATCAGCTTCCCTGCTATTGCTTCTGCGACCGGTCCGCCGGGCACACGAGCCTGCACACTTGCTTTGAAGGTGATCACGGTTCCCATTGCTCCACGTGCATGCAGGAAGCGTTTTACGCCTACCAGATGACGAAAAAGGGGAAGACAGCGAAGGAGATTCGGGAAGGCATCATGCGCGGCGATTACAAGACCATCGACTTGCGTACGATGAGCGGGCCTCTAGCCTAGGAAATTTGACGTAGGTCGAGAACTCCGCGTATAAGAACAAGCTTGTGCCGAACAGTCCTGTTTGGCATGCGCTGCCGTGTTCACAGATGGGTCGATTTCCACAGCCGACACTCTCAGTGCATAAATGCTGGCCGAGAAGTTATGCCGTCGGATGGACAACAGGGTGACAGAAAAATCTAAGAATTCCGGACCTAAATCTAAGACAGAAAAGCCAGTTGGACGCCAATCTGGCCACGTTATTCAAATGCAGAAGGCTTCCACCAGTAAAACTCCGCCGCCTCCCGATCCAAAATATACACAGGCTGTGCAAAACTATGAAGCCGGGCTGAAGGCGATGCAGGAGCACAAGTTTGATAAGGCGAAGGGTCTGCTGGAGAAGGTGCTCGCCGGTTCCAGCCGGGAGCTTGCCGACCGTGCCCGCGTCCATCTCAATACCTGTAACCAGCAACTCTCGCGAGGGGCTACGTCGTTCAAAACTTTGGGGGAACACTATGATTACGCCGTCTCCCTCATCAATGGTGGACAATTCGACCAAGCGCGAGATCACATGGAAAAGATTCTCAAGCAAAACCCCAAAGCGGACTTCGCGTACTACGGCTTGGCTTTGCTGGACTGCTTGACCAACCGCTCTGAGGATTGCCTTCGTAACCTCAACGATGCCATCAAGCTGAACAGTTCCAACCGCTTTCAAGCACGGAACGATCCGGATTTCAAAAATATGGCAGACGATCCTCGCTTTACCGAGCTTCTTTATCCGGAAGTTCCGCCAGAGCCGGGACGCTGATTTGCCCAGCTTAGTTCTCGACTGGTAATCCTTCCCAGACCCGCACCTTGGGGCTTGAATTAGGATTGAGGAGTGGCGCCCTCGAGCATCAGCAAGCGCGGATCTTCTACGGAAGCCATCTCTGCCCCGGACCGAAACAAGGGCAGGATGCAGGCCGGGGTGCGACCGCTGCGTGTCGTCGCAATCGGTGGGGGAACCGGACTTTCTACGCTCTTGAGAGGACTCAAGAAGTATGCTCCGCATTCAAGCCTTATGGATGTTCCGCGGTCAGCAACAGCTGACCCTGCACCCGCAATCGGAGACCTTACCGCAGTAGTGACGGTGACAGACGACGGCGGCTCCAGCGGCCGGCTGCGCAAAGAGTTCAACATTCTTCCGCCAGGAGACATTCGCAATTGTCTGGTAGCGTTATCCGAAGATGAAGCGCTGCTCTCGCGGATATTTCAGTACCGATTTGAAACCGGAGGTGGACTTGAAGGCCATAACTTTGGGAATCTCTTCGTTACCGCTCTCACCGCAGTGACGGGGGACTTTGCCGAAGCCGTGCGGGAGTCATCGAAGATCCTTGCCACAAGAGGCACGATCTTTCCCTCAACCGTATCGAATGTGCAGCTCGAGGCGCTGATGAATGACGGTTCGACGGTATTCGGTGAGACCAAGATCACAGCGAGCCGTTTACGCATCGTTCGTCTGCGTATGGTCCCGGAAGACGCAAAGCCGCTGCCAGAGACGCTGGAAGCGATCGCCAAGGCCGACATGATCACAATTGGGCCGGGCTCATTGTTCACCAGCCTCGTACCAAACCTGCTGGTGCATGGAATACCAGAAGCCATCGCAGCTTCGCGAGCAATCAAGGTTTATGTGTGCAACCTCATGACCCAGGCGAATGAGAGCCTCGGTTTGACCGCCGCCGATCACATTCGCAAGCTCTATGAGCACGCCGGAGCCCCGATCTTCGACTACGCAGTTGTGAATACGGCCCCCATCAGTGAGTCTTTGCAAGCCAAGTATGCCTTGGAAGGCGCAAGCCGGATCGTGGTAGATCAAGAAAGAATTGAGGGGCTTGGCGTGCAGTGCATTGAGGGTAACCTTGTCGATGAGGGCGACGTTGTACGGCACGCTACCGACAGAGTTGCGGTAGAGTTGCTGGCTCTGGCGTCAAATGCACAGACTGCGTAAACTTCAACGCAAATTCAGATGAGAACACTCTTCGCGTTTCTTGCCCTGGTTCTGTCTTCACATTACACCTTCGCCGCGGTGGACACGGCTCTTCAAGCGAAGATCGAAGCTTTGGCGGCTCAGCATCATGGAAAACTGACGCTTTATGCCTCGAATTTGAAGACAGGCGCCACAGTCGCAATTGAGTCCGATAAGCCTGTTGCAACAGCATCCGTAATTAAGCTTCCCATTTTGGTTGAGGCGATGGGGCAGGTGAAGGCCGGGAAACGCAGGCTTTCGGAGAAGATCACCTTACAGAAGGACGATATCGTTCAAGGCTCCGGAATCCTGCAATTCTTCGACATTCCGTTAGTCATCACGCTGAAGGACGCGCTCACGTTCATGATCGTCGAGAGCGACAACACAGCCACGAATCTGGTGATGGATCAGATCGGCATGAAGAATGTGAACGACCGCATCGCCTCCATGGGGCTGAAAGATACGTATCTGTACAAGAAAGTCTTCAAGCCCACGGTTGGTCCAATGCCGGCGGACCAAAAAAGGTTTGGCCTAGGCAAGACGACGGCGAAAGAAATGGCTAAAGTGATGGAGAGCATCGTGCGCTGCGACTTGAAGGACCAGGAGCTCTGTGACGACATGCTTTACATGCTCCGCAACCAGCAATATCGCAATCTAGTGCCGCATTACATTGAGACGTCGGATACGTCGGAAGGCCTGTCGCTAATCGCCAACAAAACCGGATCGCTCGATGAAGTTCGCAACGACGTGGCCGTAGTTTATTCCAAAAATGGGCCGATTCTTATCTCGGCTTTTACCTATGACAATCAGGACAAGAGCTGGAATAACGAGAATGCTGCGGAACTGCTGATAGCTCACATCGCCAAGCTGATCTTGGAGACATGGTCGCCGCTGGGGCTCGCAAAAGAGATTCCGCCCGCAACTTCAGCTCCTTAAGTGGGTTAAGTCAGCACGAGGCTGGCGTGTGCGGCAAGGTTCAAAACGTCGTATCATGTGCCGGATAAGCAGTTGGTCTTCATCCAAAGGTGGCTTCCATGCGCGGTCTGATTCCTTCCCTTCTGCTGTGCACGTCCTTGGCATTTTCCCAAACTTCGGCGAATGAAACTGCTGCTCAAAAGACACTCACAGTTCCCGCAGGACAGAAGCTGCTAATGCAGCTCAAGAGCGGCATAAACACCAAGACTGCGAAGCCCGGCGATGGCGTGTATATGGAAACCAGCTTCCCGGTCAGCATCGACAACACAATGGCAATACCCGCGGGTACGTACGTCCAAGGTGTAATCGACAACGTAAAGCGCTCAGGCCGCATTAAGGGACGCGCCGAGGTTCTCTTTCACTTCACTACTTTGATTTTCCCCAGCGGCTACACAGTCTCGGTTCCCGGATCGGTAAACGACGTTCCTGGCGCTGACAACGGCCGAGTTATCAACAAGGAAGGCAGCGTACAGGCTGACGGAACTAAGGGCAAAGATACCGGCACAATAGCCGGGCCTACGGCTGAGGGTGCCATCATCGGGGCACTGGCGCGAGGGGGAAAGGGAGCGCTCATCGGCAGCGGCATCGGTGGGGCGGTAGGACTAGCCGAGGTTCTGTTTACTCGCGGCAATGAGATCAATTATCCGGCAGGCACTGCGGTTGAGATGATTTTGCAGCGTCCTATCACGCTCGATCAGCAACGTATCACTGAGGCCAGATCTGAGATGCTTCCGAGGCCGGGTCCCACCAGGTTGGAGAAGCCTCGGCTAACACCAGAGCCATCTCCTCGCTAATCTGCGGAAAATGACTTCGCGTCTGACGCGACGATCATTGCATTCCGAAGAGCGCGTTTACGTGAGCAGTCACCTTGATCTTGCTCGCCTGAAAGTCCTCCGTTGGAGCCGGCGCCTTCGCCTCCATTGTTGTCATTGCCATCCGAGCATAGGGCACAACCGGAATAGCCTGTTGAGTATCCACCGATCCCGACAGCAAGACACCTAATTGCTTTCCGCTCGCTTTAGCCAGAGTGTCAGCATAGGTCCTCGCACGCGCATAGGCTTTATCAATAGCTTTCTGCTTGGCCGCATCGATCTCCTCGAGGTCGTAACTCATATTCTGCCCGGTGATTCCACCAAGACCGGCCAATGCTTCGGTGACAGGACCAATCTTGCTGAAGTCCTTCAGCTTGATCGTCACGTTCGTGCCAACCCGATATGCGATCACCTTCTGCTTCGGATTTTTGTAGTCAAACACGGGATACAGGCTGTAGCGGGAGAGCTCTACAGTTTTGGGATCAACACCAGCGCCGCGCAGTGCTTGGCGCATTTCGTCGGCCAGGCGGCTGGCGCTATTAAACGCCGCTTGTGATGTGTTCTCCTGGGCTGAGAGCGAGCAGGCGATCACGGCAGTATCCGGAGCAGACTCGAATTCGCCATCCGCACCGACTGAAATCGAATTCGGGAGGAATCCCCGGGGTTCCTGGGCAAGAGCAGCAAAGCTCACAAGCAACACGAGGACTATCGCAAATTTCAAAACGGCCTCCTCTTGATCGGGACTCAATCTTAGAACGGTTGACGATCACCCGCTTGCAGGAGCTTCCCTTACACTGTGGGAGTGACAGATCTACCGCGGGCGCATGGTTTCGAAGTGATAGGCCACGCTGCGCCTTGTGTGGTTCGGCGCGCACAGGGCTATTCTGGGCAGCGCGCGGTGGCCATCCTCAGTCATGGTTGCGAAGAGAGGGCTTTTCCCGGCTCGGCATTCGCAGTCGCTCGGAACGGCAATACAATCCTTCAGGGAGCGGTCGGAGGGTTTACGTACGACGGGAGCTCTGAGGATGTGACGCTTTCGACAATCTTTGACATCGCCTCTGTTACTAAAGCCGTCGCCACCAGCTCGATGGCTATGCTGCTCTGTGAACGCCGCCAGCTCACTTTGCAGCAGCCAGTGATCGACATCCTTCCGGAATTCGAACAGAAAGATTCGCGGCGCAAGCTTGTGACGCTCGAGATGTTGCTTGCGCATTCTTCTGGATTACCCGCCTACATAAAGCTGTTTCAGCAGGCAAGAGATCGTGCTTCCTTGTTGCGGTTGGCGTTTCAGGTTCCGTTGGAACGAGATCCAGGAACTCGCGCCGACTACAGCGACATAGGATTCATACTTCTCAGCGAGTTGCTGGAACGAGTTACCGGCGAAGGCTTGGATTCTTTCTGCGCACGGGAGATATTCGTTCCCCTAAAAATGCGTTCAACCGTCTTTGGCCCGAAGCCAGAACTACGAAGCGCCATTCCACCGACGCGCAACGATCAGGATTTCCGGCATCGCGTTATTCAAGGCGAGGTTCATGACGAGAACGCAAGCGTCATGGGCGGCGTTTCCGGTCATGCTGGGTTGTTCTCGAACACCACCGATCTAATGCTCTTCTCGGCCAGCATGTTGGGATTTGGAACACAATTATTTCGTCCCGCAACAATCGAGCTGTTTACTCGACGGCAAACTCTACCTGCCGGAACGTCGCGCGCACTAGGCTGGGACACTCCATCCAATCCATCGCAATCCGGCAAATATTTTTCTCCGCGTTCCTTCGGACATCTCGGCTATACAGGAACATCGCTTTGGATCGATGCTGAACGCAATCTCGCCATCGCTTTGCTGACCAATCGCACTTGGCCGGACAACGAGTCTCAACTCATCAAGATGATTCGGCCGGCGTTTCACGACGCGGTCATGGAGGAAGTTCTGAAGATTTCGTGATTTATCCCCTTTTGTGATTTGCAGAATCTTCAATCGCGAAATCGCAAAATCACTCAATCGCAGAATCAGCGCCGCGCCACTTGCCTTACACTCTAGCTACAGCTCATGCCCGCATTAACAACTGAATCCGCGCTTCAATCAATGATCACGGAGCAGCAAAACACGGCATCCCAGGCGCTTGACAGCAAATCAGCGCTCGAGATTGCAACCACCATCAACAACGAGGACTCAAAGGTTGCGGGAGCGGTAGGCAAAGCCCTACCCCAAATCGCCCAGGCGATTGATGCGGTTGCGGACGCTTTGGCTCGCGGAGGGCGATTGATTTACGTCGGCGCAGGAACTAGCGGCCGAATTGCGGCTCTCGATGCCGCTGAGTGTCCGCCAACGTTCAGCACCGATCCCAAGCAGGTCCAGTTCGTAATTGCTGGAGGGGAGAAAGCACTCGGACGAGCGGTGGAAGCCAATGAAGACTCAACAAGCCTGGGGCAGCACGACATTGCGAAATTGAAACCATCCAAGAAAGACGTAGTGGTGGGAATCGCCGCAAGCGGGCGCACGCCTTATACCGTCGCAGCTGTAGAGTACGCAAAGAAGAAGGGTGCGAAAACGGTTGGTGTTTCTTGCAATGCCGGCTCCCCACTTTCTCAAGTTGCCGACATCGCGATCGCAGCCGAAGTTGGACCTGAGGTCATTTCCGGTTCTACGCGGATGAAAGCTGGAACAGCCCAGAAGATGGTGCTCAATATGATCACCACAGGCGCAATGACGAGGCTCGGTTATGTTTATGGGAACTTGATGGTGAACGTCTCTCCGAAGAACGAAAAACTCGTCGAGCGGGCTATCACGATTCTCAGCAAGGCGGCTGATACAGACCGCGAGCGCGCAAAGGAGGCTTTGCTCAAAGCAGGCAAGAGCGTCCCTGTGGCATTGATTATGCTGAAAAGTGGAGCAAGTCTAGCGAAAGCGAAGGGCATGCTGAAGACCAATGGCGGCAATGTGAGACGAGCAATCGAATCCTCCGGAAGTGCTAAGCCTTCCGGCACGAGATAATCATTCGAATCAGGTTAACCTCGGATGTGCGACCAGTCCTCTGCGGTTAGAATCTAAACACCAACATTCTTCGCGCTGCTCCTTGCGAGCGGATTGCGGCCATTTAAACGCAAATAAACGGGTCCTGATGATTCCCCTATATGCAGGAACCACGACGCAAGGACGTAGTCTCCGAAGTCCCCAGGTATTCAACCAAAATGGATAAATTTGTCATTCGAGGCGGCAATCCCCTAGTCGGAACGGTTCGTGTCAGCGGCGCAAAGAACGCCGCATTGCCGGCAATGGCCGCTGCAATTCTTACAGAAGAACCAGTCATTCTGGAGGCCATCCCGGACGTTCGCGATATTCAAACCGAACGCAAGCTGCTCGAATCAATGGGCGCTGAAGTCGAGTTGGGATACGGTCGGGCGCATCATCGCACCAGCATCTGCTGCCGCAATCTGAGCAGTCCGGAAGCCAAATACGAGCTGGTAAAAACTATGCGTGCCTCGACTCTCGTGTTGGGTCCGCTCGTCGCCCGGATGGGAGTTGCCCGCGTATCTCTGCCCGGTGGCTGCGCTATCGGCGCACGTCCGATCGATCTTCACATCAAAGGCCTTGAGAAGATGGGTGCGCAGATCACGCAGGAGCATGGCTACATCGAAGCGAAGACTGATCGCTTGAAAGGCGCGCACATCGTTTTCGAAAAGATCACTGTCACCGGCACTGAGGATCTACTGATGGCAGCTACTCTTGCCGACGGCGAAACGATCATGGAGAATTGCGCCCGTGAACCTGAGGTCGCAGATCTCGCCGCGCTCCTAAATAAGATGGGTGCAAACATTGAAGGCGCTGGAAGCTCTACGATTCGCGTGAAAGGCGTGGACAAGCTGGGCGGCGCAAAGCACCGCATTATTCCGGACCGCATCGAGGCGGGAACATTCGTTGTAGCCGGTGCGATTACCGGCGGTGATCTCATAGTCGCGGGCTGCGAGCCCGCCCACATGAGTGCGCTGCTATCGAAGCTTCAGGAATGTGGAGTAAAAATCCGAACCGGCGAAGACTCTGTTCGCGTGCAAGCCGATGGCGATCTTCGTGGCGCTGACATTGTGACTGAAGAACATCCCGGTTTTCCCACAGACATGCAGGCGCAATACATGGCTCTGGCAACACAAGCGGAAGGTACTTCGATTGTGACCGAGAACATCTTCGAGAATCGCTTCATGCACGCGCAGGAACTGGTGCGCATGGGCGCAAATATCAAGATCGAAGGACGCCGCGCGATCGTTCGCGGTAAGACTCCGCTAAGCGCAGCCGCAGTGCTCGCCTCCGATCTCCGCGCATCCGCCTCTCTGGTACTCGCAGCGCTGGTAGCCGACGGAGAAACGATCATCGACCGCGTTTACCACATTGACCGTGGATACGAGCGTATTGAAGAAAAATTGCGCGGCGTAGGCGCTCAGATGAAACGCATCGGCGAAATGCTACCCAACAAGAAGAGCGGCCAGCTCACCGGCGCGACAGCGTAATACAAACGCAGCATGCTGCGTCTTTACCTGGCATCAGCTTCAACCTGCAGCCTCATTTCAGCCTCGTCTTCCGCTCGCAGTACTGTCGCAACCGATACCAAAACCAGACTGGCCGCGGCAATCATCAAGATTGGCAGGCTTTCTCGCAGGAACAGTGCTCCTTCCGCCATCGCAACCATGGGCACGACCAGATTGATCGTCGAAAGCTGATAGGCCTGCATTTTGCGCAACAGCCAGTAATAGAGAGAGAACGTAATCACCGAGCCAAAAATCGTCAGGAAGGCCAGGGCGAGAACGCTGGTCGAATTCCAGTCCGATTCCCGCCTGGTTTCCGTCAGGAGACTAGCAATACACAATATGCCGGCACCTACGCAGAATTGAACTGCGGTTCCCAAAAGAGGACTCACTTCGCCAATCTCGCGCTTCGCGAAGACCGCGGCCCACGAACTGCTAATCACCGCCGCAATTACCGCGCCTCCTCCCAGCAGGAGATATTTCGAGACGGAAAGCTCTGTGTAGAACAACGTTGCCATTCCACCTAACCCCAGCAGCATGGCAAACACCGCGCCGCGAGGAACACGCGTGCGCGTCATTACTGGCGTAAACAGCGCAACGAACAGAGGACAGGTAGAAAAGATGACAGCCGTCATTGAGGAGCTAATGCGGTACTCTGCCCAAAACAGCAGTCCATAAGGCAGCCCCATCATTGTGATCCCGAGAATGACGAGAGCCCGCCATTCCCGTAGGCTCATGCGAAATACTCTGGCTCGCGTGATTGCGGCTATTAGCAGGATGATTGCCGCGAGAAAGAATCGAATTGCGGCTGCGCGCAACGGTGGTACATCGCGCACAAGCAAACGGATTGCGCCCCAGGTGCTGCCCCATATAAGACAAATCAGGGCGTAGGAGAGATAGTGCTTGCGCGTCAGTTTGGCCATAGCAGCCGGCTCGGTTCGAAACGGGACTATAAAGCATAAGAGGAGACTCGCGTCTCCTCTTAGCACTTCAGTTTGAAGCTCTCAGTGCCTTCCCCCGCCGCCACCACCACGGTTACGATCACCTCCGCGCCCACGTCCATGATGACGTCGCCCACGGCCAGCTGGACGGCCACCTTCACGACGTGCTCCCTGGCGCTCTCCCCCTGCTCCAGCATGCGCAGGCTCGCCTTCGGCGCGATTGAAGTTAGGCTCGTTTTGATCCTCGGCGAAGTCAGCACCGCCTTCGATGGTGATGCTTTCGCCTCCATTGGGACTCACTGCCTCATGACGCTCCCCGGCCCCGTCTCCCTCTGAACCGGGTGTTCCGGCTTGAGCTCCCATTTTGGCACGCTGCTCCCGCAAGATCGCCTTCCGAGAGAGCTTGATGCGATTGCCTTCAATGGCCAAGACTTTCACCAGAATTTGGTCGCCCTCGTGAAGCTCATCACGTACGTCCTTGATGCGGTGTTCTGCAATTTCGCTGATGTGCAGCAAGCCGTCGGTTCCGGGGAAGATTTCGACGAATGCTCCGAAATCGGCGAGACGAACGACTTTCCCAAGATACGTCTTTCCCACTTCGGGCGAAGCCGTGATGTCGCCGATGATCTGCAGTGCCTTGCTCATCATTGCTGCATCACTGGAAGCTACATTCACCTTGCCGGAATCCTCAACATCGATCTTTACGCCAGTTTGCTCGACGATTCCACGGATCACCTTGCCTCCGGGACCGATCAGGTCGCGAATCTTGTCTACTGGAATCTGCAGCGTATGGATGCGCGGAGCAAACTTCGACACCGCGCTGCGCGTCTCTGGCAGCGCTTCCTGCATCTTGTCGAGGATGAATAAGCGTCCTTGACGCGCCTGTTCGAGCGCTTCACGCATGATCTGTCCGGTGATACCGGCGATCTTGATATCCATCTGCAGAGCCGTGATTCCCTGCCTGGTTCCAGCAACTTTGAAGTCCATGTCGCCGTAGTGATCTTCTGCACCGGCAATGTCAGTCAGGATGGAGTAATCGTCACCCTCTTTCACCAAGCCCATCGCTACTCCGGCAACCGGGGCCTTGATCGGCACTCCAGCATCCATAAGCGACAAGGCGGCGCCACAGACCGATGCCATTGAGGAGGAACCGTTCGATTCGAGAATGTCGGAGACGATGCGCATCGTGTACGGCCAGGTGTCAGCGTCTGGCAGCACGGCAGTAATCGCGCGCTCTGCCAGTGCGCCATGTCCAATTTCTCGACGTCCCACACCGGTCATTCGGCCAGTCTCGCCCACCGAGAACGGTGGGAAGTTGTAGTGCAGCATGAAGTTCTTCTTCTTCTCGCCCTCAAAATTCTCCAGCCGCTGCACGTCGTCAGAGGTTCCCAAAGTGGTCGTGACCAACGCTTGTGTTTCACCGCGGGTAAAGATCGCCGAACCGTGGGTTCTCGGAAGTACACTGGTTTCAATGGTGATGTTGCGAATCTCATCGAACTTGCGGCGATCGGGACGCATGCGACCCTTAGTCACCTGCTCGCGGAACAGGCGCTCGCGCAGAACTTCGTAATAGTGCTCAAGCTTTTCCGCGGCAGCTTCATCACCCTCCGGCAGCTTCGACTTGAGTTCCTTCTCGATCTCCGCGACTTTCGTATAGCTCTCGATCTTCGGATACTTCTTGGTATCGAGTGCGTCACTCAGGCGGTCGCCAATTTTCGACTTGAGCTCGCGGAAGTACTTCTCGTCGAACTCCGGCGGAGCGATCTGACGTTTCGGCTTGCCTGCTCGCGAGGCCAAATCCGTGATCGCCGAAACGATCTTCTTGATTTCGGTATGGGCAAACTCGATCGCATCTACTACTTTGTCTTCGGTGACTTCGTTTGCTCCCGACTCAATCATCACAATGCCGTCTTTTGTGCCGACCACCATGATGTTGAGCAGGCTCTCGCGCCGTTCCGCATAACTAGGGTTGATCACCATCTCGCCATTCACGATTCCGACGCGAACTGCGCCTACCGGTCCGGCAAATGGAACGTCAGACAAGGTAATCGCACAGGACGCCGCGTTAATCGCGGCCACGTCAGGATCATTCTCGGTATCAGCCGAAAGCACGAGCGCAATCACCTGGGTTTCGTTCTTGAAGTTTTCCGGGAACAGCGGCCGGATGGGACGATCAATCTGCCGCGCGGTAAGAATTTCGCGTTCGCTAGGACGGCCCTCTCGCTTGATAAATCCGCCAGGAATGCGTCCACCAGCATAGGTGTACTCGCGGTAATCGACGGTTAATGGGAAGAAGTCTTGTCCTTCCCGAGGCTCAGGAGCCGCTACGGCCGTAGCGAGTACTACGTTGTCACCGATTCTGACTACAGCAGCACCGGGAGCCTGTTTGGCTAAACGGCCAGTTTCAAATTCGAGTCGCTTACCGCCTGTGAGTTCAACGGATGCGTCTTGCTTCATGAATTCCTCATTTCATTTGGAGGGCTGCCAGCGGGCAGCTTGGAGGGGTGAGCAAGCGGAAAGGTACCTGTACCTTCCACTAGTGAAGGTTCGAGACGAACGGTGTAGGGCAGACAGCAAAGCTGGTCTCGACCGAAGGTCGGCATCATGCACGCTCGGGAGGAAGCAGGCCGGTCTTCGCGGGGCGCTTACACTTTGGCCAATTCGAGTTCGCTCGAAATGCGGCCAAAATCGCGGAGAATGGCCGCCCCTGGTCCTGTTACTTGCGAATGCCGAGTTTCTGGATTACGTCCTTATAACGCTCGGAATCGTAGTTCTTGAGGTAGTCGAGCAGGCGGCGACGCTTACTGACCATCATCAGGAGACCGCGGCGGGAGGCGTGATCCTTTTGGTGCGACTTGAAGTGTTCCGTCAATTCACCGATGCGTTCACTGAGCACCGCGATCTGTACCTCGGGGCTGCCGGTATCGTTATCGTGGGTGCGGAACCGGGTAATGACGTCTTGTTTACGCTCTCTAGCTAACACTGAAGCTGGTGACACTCCTATTATTTGTTCGAGTCCTTTAAGTCTCTCTAGCAGAGTAACATGGACGAGTTTTTTGCACAAACGCGGCCCCGACAAAAGAACACCTGCTAAGCTCTTGCCCTCGTTAAATGGCTAATCCCTTCGCATTCATTGCGGAAGCGACTCCAGCACAGCGTCGAACTCTCCTAGCCGCCGCGCTCGGATGGATGCTCGACGCATTCGACGTAATGCTCTATTCGCTGGTCGTCGCCTACATTATCCGGGACCTGCACATGAGTAAGCAGACGGCAGGTCTGCTGAACACCCTCACCCTGCTTGCATCCGGTATCGGAGGCGTGCTGTTCGGCTTCATCGCCGACCGCATCGGTCGCACACGAGCCCTCATGCTGAGCATCCTCACTTATTCGGTTTGCTCCTTTGCCAGTGGGCTGGCAACTTCAGTGGTCGTGCTGGCTTGCGTGCGCTTTCTTCTTGGATTAGGCATGGGAGGCGAGTGGAACACTGGGGCAACGCTCGTCGCGGAGAGCTGGCCAACTCAGTTTCGCGCCCGAGCCCTTGCCGTCGTGCAGAGCTCCTGGGCAATCGGTTATGCATTAGCTGCCGTGGTCGCGGGTGTGATGCTGCAAAGAACAACGTGGCGATTCGTCTTTTTTGTCGGGGTATTGCCGGCGCTTGTTACGCTGTGGATACAGCAGGGTGTTCCCGAATCGGAACTTTGGAAAGAGCGGCGAACCGGCGCTCCGCCAACGACCGCGAGCGAGCAAGTTCGTTTCGTCGACCTGTTCGGCAAGCGATACCGAAGGAAGACGGTGACGCTGCTTCTGATGAACATGTTCGGAATGTTCGGCTGGTGGGGCTTGTTTACCTGGATCCCGCCTTATCTCTCACTGCCTGTCGAGCAAGGCGGTCGTGGATTTAGTGCGCTCAATACGACGGGATTATTGGTCTTTCTCAATCTAATAGGGATGGCGCCCGGCTACTCTACATTCGGCTGGGTAGCGGATCGCCTGGGACGACGTCCATCGGTAATTCTTTACACAGTCATGGCTGCCGCGTTCGTTCCGCTTTATGCAGCCGCGCGAGAGCCAGCCGTATTACTCGTGCTCGGTGCGATCGTGGCATTTTTTGGCACTGGCTTCTTTTCCGGATCGGGAATTATCGGGAGCGAACTATTTCCGACCGACGTTCGCGCACGTGCGCTAGGCTTTACCTACAATGGAGCACGCGCGATGAGCTCCGTTGCGCCGTTCACCATCGGAAGAATCGGTCAGCAGCACGGACTCAATTCCGCTTTTTATGTTTGCGCCGTCGCATTTCTTCTTTCTGCTCTGATTGCAATTTTTATCCCCGAAACTCTTGGAACCGAGCTGACGTGAGTTGGCGTCTCAATTGCTTTAACACCCGTTTCGGAACAGTCTTGATAGTCTCATCCGGGTTGAGCGTTGAGACGGATGCTCTAAGTCCAGCAGCATCAATGAATTATGAATTCCACAGCACCTCTGGGCGAGATTCGGGGTTTACCCCATTGAAGCAAAAAGTTGCAACTTAAAGAAAGTAGCGAAACGTTAAGGAACCAAATTCAGCTCTTCTGAATCTAACGTCTTGACAAGGAGAGAAGCTGGATTATAAAGGGCTTCTTTCTGGGTGTTATCTGCCAAGGGGTGTTGTGATGAGTCTGGTCGATCTGTTCTTCGGTTGTTGGCACAAGAATTACAGTTTCCCGAGAACGGCTAAGGGCGCGCGTCGATCCGGGGCCGCGGCCCAAACTGGGACATACGTAGTGTGCCTCGATTGTGGCAAAGAATTCGCTTATGACTGGCAGGAGATGAAAATTCTCACCTCTGCGCCGAAAACTTCGACGGTGACAACGATTTCTGAGCCAGTGACGTCGCTGGCAAAGACCGCCTGATCGTCGACATTTTTCTCATCAAAGATGGACCGGATTCCGGTCCATCTTTTTGCATTTCATTCAGTTCGCCAAAAAAGCCCGAAGGATATTGAGTCTGCTGTCGGGGTATCTGGTTTCAGAATTCAGCCGTCCCGCAAGGACCGCGGAACTCGGATATGCCACACGTGCCGCACAAACCCGGCACTCCTCTGTGCTCTACGGCCGCAGTAAGCTCAGACTTGATCAGCTGTGACTAGCACTCGATCGAGCAAGGAAAGAAGATCGGTGACGGTGATGATTCCCACCAATTTTCCATCAGACTCCGCGACCAACACGGACGAAAACTTTTTTGTGATCATGATGTGAACCGCTTGCTGCACAGGCGCGTCGGGATGAATTGTGATCGGGTCTCTGGTCATTGCCTGCGTCACCGATGTGCCCTCGAAGATTTTGTTGTATTCGTCCGCGCTGAGTTTTGAGAGGACTGAGGGAGCAAGCCGCGAAACATCGCGGTCGCTGATGATGCCAACTGCCTTCCCGTCAGCCGAGACCACCGGCACATGGCGTTTTCCGGTGCGGCGAATCAGCACTGCAGCATCCAGAAGGCGTGCATCGACCGTCAGGGAAGTCACCGTGCTCGTCATGTAATCGCGCACGCGAAACTTCGTTTTCACGATAGTCTGCTGCCCACTTTGGTCGCCCATAGGATGGGCATGATAGCAGAAGGTAGAGACGTAGCATGCTGCGCCTCTACGAAAACAAAAAAGGGCGGTCCAAAATGGACCGCCCTTTTTTACTACCGAAAACGGAAATTAGTCGTTGTTATCACGACGATGCAACGTAGGACGATCATCGTCGGTCGTCTTGCCATCTTTATCCGTCTTGTTCGACGCACGACGCAGAGAAGGCTTGCTCGTGTCCTTGTCGTCGATGACTTTGCGACGATTCTCCAGAGCCGCCAGTCGCGCCTTCACCTGATCGAATTCCGAAGTGGTAACTACGTATTCATCCTTCTGCGGCAGAATTCTGGCGATCTCCTGCTGCGTATGCTCAACGCGATCCGGAGTCGCAGGATGCGAAGCAAAGGCCTTCGCCAACGCGCCAGGCTTTTTCTTTTCCGTAGCCTCGATCTTTTCGAAGAAGTCGACCATCGCCTGCGGATCGTAGCCGCTGGCATAGAGATACTGGGTTCCCAGATAGTCGGCTTGCGCCTCGAATCCACGCGAGAATTTCATGAAGGTGAGCGGAATGCCGATACCGGCAGCTTCGTACGCCGCATAACCGATTCCACCGCCGATAAAGATCAGCGGGATGGTGGCAAAGTTCGCCCAATTAGCGCGCGTCATCTGGCGCATGGCGTGGCGGGCGCAAACGTGGGCGATCTCATGCGCCATAACGCCAGCCAGCTCCGACTCGTCATCGGCGGCCAGAATTGTTCCAGTGTTTACATAGAAGAAGCCACCGGGAAGTGCGAAGGCGTTGATTTGATCGTCATCGATGACTTTAATTGTGAACGGCACCTTCGCATCGGAGTGGCGCACCAGGTTCTGCCCGATGCGATTTACGTATTCGTTCACCACCGGATCGGTCACCAGTTTGGCGCTCTGCTCCACCTGCTGGGCGTACTGCTTGCCCATGGAGACTTCCTTTTCGATCGAGTACCAATTCCCCAAGCCTTTATTGCCGATGTCGCGATTGCCAATCGCATTCACATCGTCGAGACTGCCCTTCTTTACGTTATCGATGGTAGGAACAGGTTGGGTTTGCGGGTCCTTTGGGTCGTCTTTAGGGTGGTCGTTTGACCGAGCGCTAGCCGGCAGAACCGATAACGTGCATGCGAGAACTCCAGCCAGCATCCACTTTGCCAGGTGTTTCATAAGTCCTTTACTCCGTTTAGGTGAGGCGATTTGAGACACAAAGCCCTACCCTGTTAGACGCCTTTTCTAAAGCTTAGTTTCGGTAGGAAATCAGATAAATTCCGCAAGACCGATCCTGACGCCTCCACATCAAGTGTACGCCCAGTGGCAAGCCGCGGACTCAAGGTACATGCACTTCCGGCGGGACTATCGGGTCCTTAAATCCGCAGCCGTGCTCTGTCGATCTCGGGCAATTTAAGGATCACAATCTCAGAAGCCATCCACTCGCCCTCATTGTCCTGCTCGGCCGTCACTCGTACTTCGGCGCTGTCCTTGAGGGACTCGGAAGCGCTCGCAACTCGCTGGGAAGGCGGCACATCGGCGCCAAAACGCACGCGGCATTTCTGGATGTTAACCCGCCGCATCAAGCCACCTCGGCCAGCTACGTAAATGTACTTGCCTGCTTCCCGCTTCGTACCCTCTACAACCCGGCCCTGAAAAGTACCTGTGATGGAAAAGACCGGTAAGCTGATTAAAAAGGAGAAGCAGAGGACAACGCCAAGAAATTGGCCTTTGCGCCGAGTCCGGCAATCGAAGTGGCCGCGCATCTCCGGTTGAGATGCACATCTTACGAGAGAAGATGACGAAGGATCGTGCCGGGCGATGAGAAACGCCCGCAATGCCGAGACAGCAGTTCTTAACGCCGAAGGCGCGTCATTCTTGCAACCCATGTGCGGCTGAGCCATGGAAACGCTCAGAAGAAAGCTCTCGAAACATTTTCAATCAAGTCAGGCCACATCCGACAGAACTAGAAAGAATGCCGCCCTGCGGGCTCAGGACGTTTGGCAATCTCACAACCCACGGCTGCCGCACGTAGGCTACAAGAATGTCGCGCCTTTGGCACGCACTCTACTTGGAATGCAGAGCTTCGCAGCGCGACTAGTCGTAGTATTCCAACCCCAAGTGCGTGATCATCTCCTGCCCGCGAAGGTGCCGCAGTGTGTTCTTCAGCTTCATGGACTGAATGAAGAGATCGTGCTCCGGATACAGCCCAAGCGCGGTCATCGGCGACTTGAAGTAGAAGCTCAGCCACTCCTGAATGCCTAGGCCCTGCAGCCCAGGGGTGCGCTGGGCAAGATCCAGAAAGAGAACCAGGTCGAGGACGATGGGGGCAGCGAGGATCGAATCCCGGCACAGGAAATCCACCTTGATCTGCATCGGATAGTTGAGCCACCCGAAGATGTCGATGTTGTCCCACCCCTCCTTGTTATCGCCGCGGGGAGGATAGTAGTTAATCCGAACCTTGTGGAAGATGTTCCCGTAGAGCTCCGGATAGAGCTCAGGCTGCAGAATGTGCTCGAGCACTCCGAGCTTCGATTCCTCTTTCGTCTTGAAGGACTCCGGATCGTCCAGCACTTCGCCATCGCGATTACCAAGGATGTTGGTGGAATACCACCCGCTCACGCCCAACATGCGAGCCTTAAACGCCGGCGCGAGTACGGTTTTGATCAAGGTTTGCCCCGTTTTGAAATCCTTGCCGCAAATTGGTGCGCTGTTCCGGCGGGACAGCTCATGCATTGCAGGAATGTCTACCGTAAGATTCGGTGCGCCATTCGCAAATGGCACTCCTTCCATCAGCGCGGCGTAGGCATAGATCATGGACGGCGCAATATCAGGACTACTCTCCTTGAGCGCCTTCTCGAAAGATTTGACTGAGGTATGCGCTGCGGTCTGCTGCAGGAAAATCTCAGTCGAACCGCACCACATCATGACTAACCGGTCGGCGCCGGAACTCTTCTTGAAGTCGCGGATATCGGCGCGCAGCTGCTCTGCGAGATCCATCTTCGATTTGCCCGACTTGATGTGGTGCCCATCCAGCTTTTTGACATAATGGCGATCAAAGACCGCTTTGCGAGGCTTTACTGACTTAAGGAATGGCTTTACTTTGTCGAGCAGCTCTTTCTCAATCACGCCGGCCTTGCTGGCCGCGATGTACATGTCGTCTTCAAAAATGTCCCAACCAGTGAAGACCAGGCTTTCCAAGTCTGCAAGCGGAACAAACTGACTGACCTTGGGAGTACGGCCCTCAGTGCGTTTTCCCAGGCGAACAGTTCCCATTTGGGTCAGCGATCCGATAGGTTTTGCATGCCCTTTTCGTACAGCTTCCACTCCAGCAACAAATGTGGTCGCCACCGCTCCCATTCCGGGAATCATGATGCCCAGCCTGCCCTTTGCCGGAGCGATCTTGTCTCCGGCAGCCCTCTTGTCTTTCGCCATTCTTGGCTGATCACCTCTGATGAATTTTTCTGGATTGCGCAAAACGAGTATGTTCTCGTATCGAACTCTGAATTG